>JAFUBI010000142.1 GCA_017460285.1 Oscillospiraceae bacterium
AAGTTGTGTAAAGTTTTGTTTCACACCTAAATTTTACCACGAAGTAAGGCGCCTTCCCTAATTGGGTCGACGCCTTCTTTGTCTTTTTTAGTAACCGTGACTTTTGTCACAGCCCCTTTTTTTCGTACCTGAGTTTTTAGAGGATCTTTTCCATTCCGATCTTCTGGGGTGTCAACCCCATCGCTTTGTAAAATCCCATGGCGGATGTATTACAGGACCATACATTCAGCGTCACATTATAACATCCGGCTTTTTTGGCAAATCCCAGCACATATTCGTACAACTCTTTCCCGATCCTTCTTCCCCGTTGCCCTTCGTCCACGCAAAGATCGTCGATATATAAAGTGCGGATATCTGTGAGGATATTGTCATCGATATGCTGCTGGAAGATACAGAACGCGTATCCTTCTACCCGTCCTTCCTGCTCTGCCACAAAGATCGGTCGCGATGGGTCTGTAAGGATCTCCGACAATTGTTCATCCGTATATTTCCTTGCTTCCGGCTTGAAAAGATCCGGTCTGCCCTCGTGATGGACTCGGAGCACCTGCAACAACAAATCATGGATCCTCGGGATATCTTTTTCTTCTGCACGTCTAATGATCATTTCTCTGCTTTTCTTTCAAATCGCTCGGTATGGGAAAGACTTTTCCCCGCTTCAATGTTACAATTAATTTATCACTACAGGGAGGTTTTGTCATGCAGCAATATGAATCCGAACATCTGGAACGTCTTCGCCAAAGTCTGGGTGAATGTACGGTCCTTTTGAAATCCGACGGCAGTTTTCCTCTTTCCGGTCCATGCCCCATATCGCTTTACGGAAGCGGTGCAAGACACACCATCAAAGGGGGTACCGGTTCCGGGGAAGTCAACTCCCGCTACTTTGTGACTGTTGAACAAGGTCTCAAAGATGCCGGCTTTACCGTTCTGACAGAAGCGTGGCTGGACGCTTATGATGAGGAACTGAAAAAGGCGGAAAAAGCGTTCGTCAAAAAGATCAAAGCGGATGCCCGCGCTCATCACACTATTGCCGTTATGGAAGGCATGGGAAAAGCGATGCCGGAGCCGGAATATGAGATCATGCTTCAGGGCAATTCTGAAGTCGCCGTCTATGTTTTGAGCCGGATCTCCGGCGAAGGCAACGACAGGACTGCGGATAAGGGTGATGTGCTTCTGTCCGACACCGAAGTTCGCGACATTTTGGAATGCAGCCGCAAGTACCATAAGTTCCTCCTCGTTCTGAACGTTGGCGGTCCTGTCGATCTAACTCCTGTCATGGAAGTCAACAATATCCTGGTCCTCTCTCAGCTGGGCGTGGATACCGGAACGGCTCTTGCGGATCTGATACTTGGCAACACCTTCCCATCCGGGAAACTCGCTACTACCTGGAGCGCATGGAAAGACTACTGCAGTGTAGGAAGTTTTGGAGATCCCGATGACACTTATTACACAGAAGGTGTTTACGTTGGTTACCGCTACTTCGACTCTGTCGGCCTCAAGCCCCTATTCCCCTTTGGATATGGTCTTGGGTATACGAAGTTCTCGCTCTCCCTCCAATCGGTGGAAAAAGAATCCGAGACCGTTACCGTGAAGGCAAATGTCACCAATGAAGGAAATCGCCCCGGCAAAGAAGTCGTTCAGTTGTATCTGTCTTCTCCCGCCGGCAACTTGGATCAGCCTTATCAGCAGTTAGCAGCCTTCACAAAGACTGAAACTCTTGAGAGCGGTGCTTCACAGACCGTAACTCTCCAATTCAAACTCTCCGACCTCGCTTCCTACAGCGAAAAAAAAGAAGCTTATCTGTTGGAAGAAGGTTCTTATGTTCTTCGTCTTGGAAACAGCAGCAGAGATACATGTCCCTGCGCTGTGTTGAAACTGGAAGAGGAAGTTATCGTTAAGAAGGTCAAAAACGTTCTGGGCTATACCGGTCCAGCGGACTGGAAGCCGGCAGATCCTGTCGTTTGGGAAGTTCCTTCCGACGTCACCGAACTCTCTTTCCCGAGATCCGACTTCTCCACGGTAGAGGTGGACTACTTTGCTCCAGATCGGATCGATCATGCACTGGGTCTTCTCAACGACACGGAACTCGCCTATCTTGGTACCGGTGCTTTCAATCCGAAAGGAGGCGCTTTGAGTGTTATAGGTGAGGCAAGCACCACAGTAGCCGGAGCGGCAGGTGAGACCACCCATCTCGTCGATAACAAAGAATTCCCGGTCCTGGTCATGGCTGACGGTCCTGCGGGGCTGCGCTTGAGCAAGGAGTTCTACAGAGATGAGAAAGGCGCTCATGCATGTGGCGTTACAATGCCTGAGTCGGTTCTCCTGTTCATGCCCGCTCCTGTTCGCTATTTCATGACCCGCCCGAAAAAACTGAAAAAGGGCACAGTCGTTGAAGAACAGTACGCCACCGCAATCCCTATCGGCACAGCTATCGCTCAAAGCTGGAATCCGGACTTCGCAAGGATATGCGGAGATATCGTAGGATCTGAAATGGAGAGATTCCATGTTGACCTGTGGTTGGCTCCTGCGTTGAACATCCATCGCTCGATCCTCTGCGGAAGAAACTTTGAGTATTTCAGTGAAGATCCTCTGATCTCCGGTCTATTTGCCGCTGCCATCACTCAGGGCGTTCAGGCTCACCCCGGATGCGGAACCACCGTGAAGCACTACGCAGCCAATAACCAGGAAATCAACCGCTATTCGAACAACTCCGTAGTGAGCGAGCGGGCTATGCGCGAGATCTATCTGAAGGGCTTCTGGATCTGTGTGCGTGAATCCGACCCTGCTGCCTTCATGTCATCCTACAACCTCCTGAACGGGACTCATACAAATGAGCACAAAGGACTTTGCGTTGATATCCTGAGAAAAGAATTCGGGTACACGGGAATCCTGATGACCGACTGGGAAGTCTCCGCCATGGCAAGCAAAAAAGCGAAGTACCCGTGGCCGAACAGCGCGAAAGTCGCTGCAGCAGGTCATTCCCTCTACATGCCGGGAAGTAAGGCAGACTTTGACACCATGGTCGAAGGCTTCAAAAACGAGTTGGTGACGAGAAAAGAACTTCAGGTCAACGGTTCAAGGCTTCGTGCCCTGGCTAAGAGGTTAGGGAGACTTTGATCCTTAACTTATACGATATACGCAATCGGGAGTTGCCCCTTGAAATGAGGCAACTCCCTTTTCCTTGTTTTGTTTACATGATGGAAATCTACAGCACAAAAGGGAATCACCACTGATTCCAACTTTGATCAGATTCCGCACAAAAAGTTCTGAAGTATGTTTAATCCTGTTTTTCCGCTCTTCTCCGGGTGAAACTGACAACCCACAGCATTCCCATCAATGTTCCTTACGACAGACACTACTTCTCTTCCACCGTATAGGCATACACCGCGGATTCTGGATCGATCATCGGGAACCGCTTCATAGGAATGGACATAGTAGCATTCTCTATTCGGGGCGGTTCCATTAAACAATGAATCCTTATCTTCTCCATATTCTATAGTGGGCTCCCATCCAACATGAGGAACTCGCTGATGCTTTCCGTTTGTACCCAGATCCGGTATCCGAACGACGCTCCCTTGAATGATATCAAGCCCTGCCGTAGGCTCGCCTTCTTCACTCGAAGAAAACATCATCTGCATTCCCAGACATATTCCTAAAAAAGGCGTTCCATCTCTGACTTTTTGAAGCATTGGTGCCTCGAGATCCAATTCTCTCAATCGATTCATTCCATCCGCAAAAGCACCTACTCCCGGGAGAATGATCGCACTTGCATCAAGAATAACTTGTGGGTCGGAGGTGATGAGTGCTTTCTCACCACAGACTTCGACTGCACGTTTGACACTGAGCAGATTGGATAGACCATAGTCAACTATCGTGATCAACTTCTTCTCACCTCGATTCCCTGCTTTATCAGTTCCTCCTTGATCTGTGACACTGTCGTTTTCCCATAGTGTAGGATCGAACCAACGGATACAGCTGAAGCTCCTGCCTGAGCTGCCTCAACGATATCCTTCACACAGCTCGCCCCTCCCGAACAGATCACCGGGATGCCTACTGAAGTGCACACCTTTTGGATCAATTCCAGATCCATTCCACGCTGTAGTCCATCCCTATCTACGGAAGTCAAAAGGATCTCGCCAGCACCGAGATCTTCTCCCCGTTTTGCCCACTCCAGAACATCCAGATGGCTGTGTTCTCGTCCGTTGTCGTAATAGCATTCATATTTCCCGTCCGAGTTTTTCTTAGCCTCAATACTTAAGACCATGCACTGCCTTCCGTAGGCTTCAGCGACTTCTGTTATCAATTCCGGTCGTTTTATTGCCGCTGTATTGATCGCTGTTTTATCCGCGCCTGCCATCAATACTTTCCGAACGTCTTCCAGACTGCGGATCCCGCCCGCAACAGTGATGGGCACAAACACATCCTCTGTCGTTCTCGTGACGATATCAGACAGATTGTTCCGGTTATATAAACTTGCCACGATATCCAGGTACAATATCTCATCGATACCATTTTCGTAGTATTCTCTGGCAAATCGGTTTGGATCCCCGAGTTTTCTTAATCCTTCCAACTGGATCCCTTTCACAAGATTTGTGTCTTTCACATCCAATCGAGAGATCAATCGAATCTTTGGCATTTAACGCACCTCGTGACGCAACCTCCATGTCCCATTCTCATAGATCCATAGATGAGGAGAACGGAAACGATTGGTCAGGTTCTCAAAATAGTCGCGATCCATCATGGGCTGTTCAAAACAGGATCTTGTTTTCGAAGAAAAGTGTTTCTCATCGATCGAAAGGTAGTCAAAGATCTCTTTTGAAAATCTTTCTGGGAATTCTCCGTCGTATTTGCGGACTAAAGCGACACCTTCTTCCCGAGTGATCTCTTCGTTACGAATCTCCTGAGCGGCATCGTATGTCGCACGCCCGATACCAAACTTGATCCAGGTCGTGTAATAGAAAAAATCATCAACTTTATCATCAATGGAATTGTATTTGGAATATGTGCCTACCGTTCTTTCTGGGCTTGGAATGAATCCGCCATGTTCAACACTATAGTAATATGCTCCCTGCGGATGCCACTTGAGATAATAGCCAAGATAATGCACCTCCACCTTGTGCTTTTCCATTTCTTCCTCCGTCGGGGGAAGGTAGATATCAAGGTCCGCAGGATCCACATCAAATTCGTCCTCTAATTGTTGGACCGACACACCTCCCAAGTAAAGAGAACTTTTCCCATTCGTCGCATAGAAGCGGCTGTCTCTCAATGAAGACTCGTTGTCCGCGATCGGATTGCCATATTCTGCCTCATTCTCGCCGTAGAAAACAAGCGGGATATCAAACGCAGCAGCCATTTTAGGCGCTAACTGTTTCTGTCCCAGAATGAAGGGCTGAAATGGATGAAACAGATTTTCTGTTGCCAACCTTGTCAGCAAACGGTGTGTTTGTCCATTAGGAGTACACAAGTAGTTGTCAAAACCAGCGTGTATCCATGCTTCAAAATTCTTCCATCCCCAATCTGTATAAATATGCGGAGCCCAAGTTACAGTGAGCGGATGCATCCCATATTTATACTTCAGCATATGACTTGCATAAAAACTGTCCTTTCCTCCACTGCCAGGAACAAGACAGTCATATTTTCCGTCGGTCCTTCGATATCTGTCGCACAGATCGATCAGCTCCTGTTCCCTCTGCTTCCAGTCGATATTTCCATCCTTTTTGTGATGGTTTGCGAGGCACGCATCACACACCCCGTCATCCCCGATATGCATGCTCTCCTTCACAGACTTCGCCGTATGTTGGAACTCCTGACAGGAATTGGGCTTTTGATTGCTCATCACACATTCTTTGCAATAGATGACCTCTTTCGGCAATCCATACTTGACCTCCGGATCCTGAATGTCCGGAGCGTATTTTTTGTAATCGATCTCTACAAATCTGGGTAGCGGTTTCACTGTCTTTCCCTCCATTTACGCATTGTGACTTTCTTTCGCTTGCTTCTTTACTGCTGCGCCGATAAAACCCAAGAACAGCGGATGTGGTCTGTTTGGACGGCTTCGAAATTCTGGATGGTATTGAACTCCTACATAAAAATCCATTTGGGACAACTCGATCGTTTCCACAAGTTTCCCGTCCGGTGAGATCCCTCCGATCGTCATTCCCTTTTCTTCAAACACTTCTCTAAAATCGTTGTTGAATTCATAACGGTGTCTATGACGCTCTTTGATGTTCTCCGCCTTATAGCATTTCGCCATCGTTGTACCAGGTGTGACCTTGCATGGATAGGAACCAAGTCTCAGGGTTCCCCCCTTGTTGATCTCATCATTTTGTCCCGGCATAAAATCGATGACCTTATGCCCGCAGCACTCATCAAATTCTCCTGAGTTGGCATCAGCGATCCCGCACACATTTCGAGCATACTCAATGGCTGCCACCTGCATCCCCAGGCAGATCCCAAAATAAGGGACTTCGTTTTCACGCGCATATTTTGCGGAGCAAATCATGCCTTCTATTCCCCTTGGTCCAAAACCTCCGGGCACAATGATCCCATCTATTCCGGAAAGAATTTGCTGAACATTCTCTTCCGTGATCCGCTCAGAATCGATCCACTGGATCTCAACTCCCACATGATGGGCATATCCCGCGTGTCTTAAGGCTTCGGCAACGGATAGATACGCATCATGAAGAGCGACGTATTTCCCAACCAGTCCGATCCTGATCGTTTTTTTCTGTGACTCCTCGATCCTGGCAACAAGATCTTCCCATTCTTTCAGATCCGGTTCTTGGGTCTGAAGTCCGAGTTCCCTGCACACGACATTCGCCAGCCCGTTGTGCTCAAGCATAAGAGGGGCCTCGTACAGAAACGGCAGCGTAATGTTTTCGATCACACAGTCTGGTTTCACATTGCAAAACAAAGCGATCTTTTGGAAGATCGAATCTTCCAGCGGTTCGTCACATCGAAGAACGATGATATTGGGATTGATACCAAGCCCTTGAAGTTCCTTGACCGAATGCTGTGTGGGTTTTGATTTGTGCTCGTCCGATCCCCTCAAGAATGGAACAAGGGTCACATGGATGAAGAGACTGTTTTCCCTTCCGATCTCGAGCGATATCTGTCTTACCGCTTCAATAAACGGCTGGGATTCGATATCACCTATCGTCCCTCCTATTTCCGTGATAACAACATCCGCGTTTGTTGTTTTGCCCGCATTGTATATAAATTCTTTGATCTCATTGGTCACATGTGGGATGACCTGTACAGTAGAGCCGAGATAATCCCCTCTTCGCTCTTTATTCAGCACATTCCAATACACTTTTCCAGTGGTCAGATTAGAGAATCGGTTTAGATCTTCATCGATAAAACGCTCATAGTGACCAAGATCGAGGTCCGTCTCCGCTCCGTCTTCGGTGACATAGACTTCCCCATGCTGGTAGGGACTCATTGTACCAGGATCCACATTGATATACGGATCCAACTTCTGCGCCGCCACCTTAAGTCCCCTCGCCTTTAGCAACCTACCAAGGGACGCTGCAGTGATGCCCTTTCCGAGACCGGATACAACTCCTCCAGTAACAAATATATACTTCGCCATTTTTGATCCTCCACTTTCATTCCACGGTTACGGACTTTGCAAGGTTTTTCGGTTTATCGATATCGCAATTCCTATTTTTAGCTGTGTAATATGCCAAAAGTTGTAGAGGGACGATCTCAACAAGTCCGGTAAAAAGAGTTTCTGTCTCAGGAATGTACAAGATGTCATCCGCTACAGATGAGATCATTCCATTCTTCTTTGTTGTGACAGCAAGAACATCTCCGCCTCTCGACTTCACCTCAATGATATTGTTCATCGTTTTTCCCCACACTTTCTCGTTGCAGCACAAAGCGATGACCGGTTGATGTTCCTCGATCAATGCGATCGTTCCGTGTTTCAGTTCACCCGCAGCATAGGCTTCCGCGTGGATATAGGAGATTTCCTTCATTTTCAATGCCCCTTCCAGCGCGGCGGCCTGGTCTGTATTTCTCCCGATAAAGAATATCGACCGCGCGTCTTTATACTTTTCAGCACACGAGGCAATCGTCGGGTTCATATCGATCGATTCCTGAATGCGTCTAGGGAGAGTCTTGATTGCCCGCAAAAGTTTTCGGTAGGTTTTGTCGTCGATCCTTTGTGTCACTCTAGCGGTATACAAGGCAAAAAGATACAAAAGGACGAGCTGAGTGGTGTAACCCTTAGTCGTAGCGACCGCGATCTCCGGACCGGCCCATGTGTACAGTATAAAATCCGCGAGTTTCGCGACTGTACTCCCGACAACATTGACGATCGCAAGAATAGAAGCATTTTTACTTTTGCATTCTTTTATCGCGGCGATCGTATCTGCTGTCTCTCCGGATTGTGATAGCACGATCACCAGCGTGTGCTCATCGATCATGGGTTCTGAATATCTCAGTTCACTCGCCAACTCCGTGATGACAGGGACTTTACATAAGGACTCGATCGCATATCTTCCCGCACAACCTGCGTAAAAAGCAGAACCGCAAGCTGTGATAACGATCCTGTTGATATTGTTGAGAAAACCAGCATCCATTCTCTCGTCGTCCAATTTGATCTCCCCGTTTTGGATCCTTGGGTGTATCGTCGCTTCTACCGCATGAGGCTGTTCCATGATCTCCTTGAGCATAAAATGCTCGTAGCCGCCTCTTTCCGCAGCCTGTACGTCCCATGTGACACGACGCACCTCTTTCTTCACGATCTTCCCCAAAAGATCGAACACCTGGATCTCATCCGGCGTGATCCTTGCGAACTCACCGTCCTCAAGATAGATCACATTCCGTGTATAAGGGACCAGAGCTGTGATATCCGAAGCGAAGAAATTCTCACCAACTCCGATACCGATGATCAATGGACTTGCTTCACGAACCGCAACGATCTCATGAGGATAGTCGGTGCATATAACTCCCAGAGCATAGGATCCCTGAAGTCTTGATGATACCCGGAGGACCGTCTTCTTCAGATCACCCGTGTAATACATTTCCAGCAGGTGAACGATTACTTCCGTATCTGTTTCACTCTCAAATAGGTACCCTTTTCCGATCAGTTCATCTCTAAGCGACTGGTAATTCTCTATGATCCCATTATGAACGACAGCAAATCGACCATCATTACTTTTATGAGGATGGGCATTCATGTCGGTCGGCGCGCCATGCGTAGCCCATCTGGTGTGCCCTATTCCTACACATCCAGGAAGCGCTTCTCCATTGTTCGTTTCTTCGCACAATTTGGAGATCCTTCCGGACACCTTTCTCATATCGATCCCGCTGTCTTTGATAACTGCGACACCGGCAGAATCATAGCCTCTGTATTCCAAACGTTTTAGCCCCTCCAGAAGGACGGTGGCTGCCTGCTGCATCCCGGTATAACCTACGATTCCACACATCGTATTATTCCTTTCTCATTCACTCCCATTCCACTGTTGCGGGAGGTTTTGATGAAATGTCATAAACAACTCTGGAAATACCATGGATCTCGTTTGTGATCCTCGTGCTTGCCCTTTCCAAGACCTCATATGGCAGTTTCGTCCATTCTGCAGTCATAAAGTCATCAGTCGATACTGCCCGAAGCGCTACAACATATCCATACGCACGGGCATCCCCTTTTACGCCAACACTTTTGATGTCCGTGAGCACCGCAAAGAATTGATCCGGAAGGATCTGGAATCCCGATCGCTCGACCTCCTCTCGAAACACAGCATCCGCCTGCTGAATGATCTCCACTTTTTCCGGCGTGACCTCCCCAATGATACGCACGGCAAGTCCCGGACCGGGAAACGGCTGCCTCCATACCAGTTCGGCGGGCAAACCCAACTTCGACCCGATGATCCGGACTTCGTCCTTAAAGAGATCCCTTAGAGGCTCGATGATCTCCTTAAATCCGATATTTTCAGGAAGACCTCCAACGTTGTGATGGCTTTTTATGACCGCAGAGTCTCCTTTTCCGCTCTCGATCACATCTGGATAGATCGTGCCTTGTGCCAACGCATCGAGCGTTCCAATGTGTTTCGCTGTCTCTTCAAAAACGCGTATGAATTCTTCGCCGATGATCTTTCTCTTTCGCTCCGGGTCGGTTATCCCTGAAAGTCTTTTGAAAAAACGCTCTTGTGCGTTGACCCTGACCAGATTCAGCCCAAACGTCCTCCGGAATGTTTCTTCGACAAAGTCTGCTTCACCTTTCCTAAGCAAGCCGTGGTCCACGAACACGCAGAGCAAGTTCTCCCCTATCGCCTGATTCAAAAGTAAAGCTGCAACGGATGAATCCACACCACCGGAAAGACCGAGCAATACTTTCTTCCCTGCCAGTTCCTCTCTGTAGTGGCTGATGATCAAATCTGCATAGTCCTTCACAAGCCAATCACCTGAACAGCCACAGATATGGAAAAGGAAATTGCTGAGGATCTTTTCCCCATATACGGTATGGTTGACTTCCGGATGAAACTGCACTCCGTACAGTTTTCTTTTTTCATCACAAAAAGCCGCATGGAAGCAGTGATCCGTCTTTGCTATCGTTCTGAATCCAATTGGCAAATCAGTCACCTGATCCGTGTGGCTCATCCAGCATATGCTCTCTTCCGGCATTTCCTGAAACAAAGCGCATTTCTCTGTGAATATCCTTGTTTTTCCGTATTCAGCAGATTCCATTTTTGCGTTCACTGCGCCTCCTGCAAGGTATGCCAACAACTGTGCGCCATAGCATATTCCGAGTATCGGAACTCCGCATTCCAAAAGAGAAAGATCGCATCTGGGCGAGCCATCCTGATAAACACTATTGGGACCACCGGTCATTATGATCCCCGAATACCGTCTCTCTTTAATTTCCTCTACTGAGATACCTGTGTAGGGTACGATCTCTGCATATACCGAATTTGATCGCACCTTGCGCGCGATCAGCTGATTGTATTGACCGCCGAAATCCAAAACAAGGATCTTCTCCATCTTCGAGTCCTCACACTTCAAGTATCGCCTGCTGCTGTTGAACATCCTTCAATACAGGTTGAACTTTTTTCAAATACTTTACGACCTGTTCCCGGCATCGCCCGATATATCGTTCCGGTCTGAAAATATTCTCCATCTCTTCTTCTGTGAGCATGAATATCTTTTCCCGTGCCAGCCTCTGAAGAAGATCGCAGTCATTTCCTTCCTTCATCCGCGCAACAGATTCCATCGATTTCTTTCGGATCACCTCATGTATCTCCTGTCTGTCGCCGCCCCGTTTTACCGCTTCCATAAGAAGATCCTCCGTTGCGATAAAGGGCAGATACTCCATAACTGCTTTTTCAATGATCTTCTCATTCACTTGAAGATCACCAGTGACATTTTGAGCAAGCCTAAGGATAGCGTCCGCACACAGAAAACCCTCCGGCATAGTGATCCTCCGATTTGCCGAGTCATCCAGAGTCCGTTCAAACCACTGTACAGAAGCAGTCAGCGGAGCATTCATCGCGTTTACCATCAAGTACCGGGCAAGTGAACATATCCGTTCGCATCTCATAGGGTTCCTCTTGTAGGCCATCGCAGAGGATCCGATCTGATCCGTTTCGAAAGGCTCTTCGACCTGCCTGTCATGTTGGAGCAGACGGATATCATTGGCCATGCGATACAGACTTTGCGCGATAGATGACAGGACATTGAAGATCCTGGTGTCCGTCTTTCTGGGATATGTCTGACCGCAAACATCGTAACAATCGTCAAAGCCAAATGCGGATGCCAGATCGTGATTCATTTCATCGATCTTTTCGGAATCACCACAGAAAAGATCCATAAAACTCGCTTCCGTTCCAGTCGTTCCCCTGCAGCCTAAAAAATGAAGTTGACCTGCGACGTGATCCAGTTCCTCCAGATCCGAAAAAAGATCCTGCATCCACAGAGTCGCCCTTTTACCCAAAGTCACCAGCTGAGCAGGCTGGTAATGGGTATATCCAAGTGTTGGAAGTTCCTTGTACTTATCCGCAAAACCCGCCAGATTTGCCAAAACGGACAAAAGCTCTCTGCGAATAAGCATGAGAGCCTCTCTGTATACAATAAGGTCAGCGTTGTCTGTTACATAACAGCTTGTCGCTCCCCAATGTATGATGCCAGCAGCAGTTGGAGCGACCTTTCCGTAGGCATAGATGTGTGCCATGACATCGTGCCTCACCTCGCGTTCCTTTTCGCGAACGACATCATAGTCGATATCCTCAATATTGGAAAACAGTTCTTCGACCTGTTCTTCTGTGATAGGCAGACCTAGCCTTCTCTCCTCCTTGGCAAGTTCAGCCCACAACTTTCGCCAAGTTTGATATCGCATGTCCGGAGAGAAGATCCGCAGCATCTCCTGCGAGGCATAACGCGTGATCAGTGGACTCTCATACTGCTGTCTCATACTTCACTGTCCTTCCGATAGAACATCTCCCTAGTCTCGATCCCAGGATCAAAAGCAGGCATAACCTTTAACTTAAAGAGATTCCTCTTGCGGAGCCCATCGATCTTCTGCTTTTTTTCAAAGTCGTCGATCCTATCTGTTCGGATATATCGATCCAATTCTGCATAGGTAAAGCCCAGATTCTCTTCATCGGTTTTCCCGCTCAAGCCATCCGTCGGCGTTTTTTCTACAAGTTCTTCCGGCAATCCCAGCAGTTTTCCGATCTCTTTGACTTCATGGACCGTCAACATGGAGCATGGACTGAAATCTCCTGCTGAATCTCCGTATCTTGTGGAATATCCGACCCAATCTTCTGAAAGATTGCATGTATTCGCTACTCTGCCATTGTTGCTCTGCGACACTGCATATAGAGTAGCCATTCGTATTCTCGCAGGAAGATTGATTCTGCTCTGCTGCGAAAGAGGAAACGGTATCGACTTCGTGACACCGTCCACTGCCTCCTTGATATTGACGGTATAACTGCGGATCCCAAGATGTCTCACAAGGAGCTTTGCCGCATCGATATCGCTCTGCTCTCCGTTCGGCATGAGCACACCGATCACCCGTTCCTTTCCCAAGGCTTCCGCGCACAAGGCTGCCACGACCGAACTATCTTTGCCGCCTGAGATCCCCACTACAGCATTGCAGCCCGGTCCGTTCTCCTCAAAGAATTCCCGGATCCACTGGACACACTGTTCCATTGTTTTTCGCGCGTCAAACATCATAGGTCACACCTCTTTTTCCTTATTCTCTCGGATGATCAAACTGTCACGCTCTGGTCCCACCGAAACGAAAGTGATCGGCACACCGGTGCTTCTTTCCAAAAACAACACATATTCCTGTGCCGCTGCCGGAAGGTGCTCCCACCTTCGGATCCCGGAAATATCACATTTCCATCCCTCAAGATCTGTATAGACCGGAGTCGCCCGGTCGAGATCGGACGGGAACGGGAATCGTTTTGTTTCCTGTCCATCCAAGAGATATGCCGTGCATACAGGTATCTTTTCCATCCCGCTGAGAACATCCAATTTTGTAACTGCCAACTCTGTTGCGCCTTGCAGGGATGCCCCATATCTGGAAGCCACGACATCAAATGGACCAACTCTCCTAGGTCTCCCTGTTTTGGCACCGTATTCCTGACCGGCTTTTCTCAGGGCTTCCGCTTCGTCTCCGTGTATCTCGCAGACAAAAGGACCCTCACCGACACAGGTGGAATAAGCTTTCATGACTCCGATCACCCGCGCCGGCACCATCTCGGCGACTCCAATCCCAACAGGAATATAGGATGCGGTCGTATTGGATGACGTCGTATAAGGTGCGATTCCGAAGTCCAGATCTCTTAAAGCCCCCAACTGAGCTTCAAATAGGATCTTCCTCCCGGACTTTTCTGCTTCCCTCAGGAACTCACTTGTATCACAAATAAAAGGAGCGATCTTAATACAGTAACTTTGAAACCATTCATCCAGATCTTTCAATGTGTACGGCAGCGCGCCGTAGACTTCCGTCAACTCCAGATTTTTCCACACCATCAGATCCTGTATCTTTGACGCAAACACATCCGGTCTGAGAAGATCTCCTGCCAGGATCGTTTTCTTTCCGCTGCGATCCGCGTAGAAGGGAGCGATCCCCTGTTTTGTTGATCCATATTGCTTTTCCCCCAACCGTTTTTCTTCCAATTCATCCTGCTCCCGGTGCCACGGCATCAGTAAAGAAGCGCGATCGCTGATCTTGAAATTGTCCGGTGTTATCGAAATGCCTTTTCCCTTCAGATTCTCTATCTCTTTCCACAGATTTTCAGGATCCAACGCCACACCATTTCCCAGCACATTCACAGTTTCCTTTCGAAACACGCCGGACGGCAGCAGGTGCAAAGCAAATTTCCCCTTGTCGTTAATCACAGTGTGACCCGCATTCCCGCCGCCCTGATACCTTACGACGATATCATGAGAAGCGGTCAGGTAATCAACCATTCTTCCTTTTCCTTCGTCACCCCAATCAACGCCAACAACAGCAGTACAAGATCCACAAGCCATATTGCTTCCTCACAATCCTCTAAATGACTACTTCACGAACATTAGGCGAAGACGCTCGTGACTTCAGTCGTGGGAGGAGCGCCTTCCTCTTTTTCGTTTTTTTCTAATATCTCTAAAGATTTGTTCAAATCGTCTTTGAACTCTATTTTCTCCTCGATACCATAAAATCTTTTGTACTGTCCGGACAACGGGACAGCACTTTGAGTAGAATAGTATCCAGAGGAGGTGATACCTTGAAACAGACCCTTACTGCCAAACTGCAGATCTGCCCAAGTGACGAAGAACGCCAGATCCTTCTGGATTCTATGCAGACCTACTCGGACGCTTGTTCTTATGTTTCAGATAGGATCCGTAAAGAGTCTCTTCCCCTCTCACATCGCACCGTCCACGACGCTGTCTATCGGGACTGCCGTTCTTCTTTCTCTCTTCCTTCTCAGATGGCAGAAAGTGTCATCCGCACTACCATCGGTGCCATCAAGTCTATCCGCACCAATCAACTGAAACATCCGGAGAAGTTCAAGAAGGGAAAGAAAGAGCCGGGAAGCATCTTCCCTGTGTTCAAGCACCCTCAGCTCTCTTTGGTCTGGAACAGGGATTACTCCATCATCCGGAAGAAGGATACTTCGGAATGTCTCTTCAGCGTGAACACCTTACAGGGACGTATCAAAGTGCCTTTCCGTAAAGATGCCATGGAGTGGGCTTTTGTGGATGGTGTCAAGTTCGGTACTGCTCAACTGGTCTGCAAGCATGGGAA
>JAFUBI010000143.1 GCA_017460285.1 Oscillospiraceae bacterium
GGGTATGTTGTATTTGTATCAACGGTTGAAGATGCATTTGCTGCAACTGTTCGCTTTTTGAATGAAAACAGGACAAAGACATGGTGCTACGATGAGATGTCGATGAGAGGTCATTTTAGCAGTTTGCTTAAAATCGTGAAAGAATCGGTAAATGAATAGATCAAGTTTTTGACATTTCATGGCCCGCCAAGGGGCGATGAAAAGAAGAAAAAGGAGAGAAAACGGACGTCTGACACAAGGTGAGTGTTTGTGTTTTTCGTCAAAAAAACAAAAAACGCAAGGAGGAAATATGGAAAGAATTGCTGTGTTAATACCTTGTTACAATGAGAGTCAAACAGTGACGAAAGTAGTGGCAGACTGGAGAAGCAAACTTCCAGAAGCAACAATATATGTTTATGATAACAACTCAACAGATGGTACTGGAGATTTAGCGCTGAAGGCTGGCGCAGTAGTAAAAAAATGTTATCAGCAAGGAAAAGGCAACGTTGTAAGAAAAATGTTTCAGGAGGTAGAAGCTCAGTGCTATATCATTGTTGATGGTGATGATACTTACCCTGCTGAGGCGGGAAGGAAAATGGCGGAGGAAGTTTTAGAACACGATGCGGATATGGTCATAGGTGATCGATTATCCTCCACGTATTTTCAGGAGAACAAAAGACCTTTTCACAATTTTGGCAATGCCCTTGTGAGAAAAGCTATCAACTGGATTTTTGCTTGTGATATCTCCGATATTATGACCGGCTACCGAGCATTTAGTTATAGGTTTGTAAAAGCGTTTCCTGTTTTGTCCCAGGGTTTTGAAATCGAAACGGAGATGACGATTTTTGCTGTAGACAAAAACATGAGAATAGTAAACGAGATTATCGATTACAGAGATAGGCCTCAAGGAAGTGTCTCAAAACTCAATACATACTCGGATGGGGTAAAAGTACTTCTTACCATAGCAAGATTATTTAAAGATTATCGTCCAGCATATTTTTTTGGGCTTGTTTCTTTGCTTCTTGTACTATTAGCGACTTGCTTTTTTGTTCCAGTTTTGGCTGATTTTATTAAATCAGGGGTCGTGGATAAGATTCCAACATTAATTGTCTGTGGTTTTACGGTTCTCTCAGCAATAATTTCTTTATTTTCAGTCATTATTATACAGTCTGAAAAAAATCAGTAAATAAGAGATTTTGAGTTTCATTTACAGGAAATACAAAAGTGGAGTTGGGAGAAATGATAAAGAGTTGGAGAAGACCAGTAATAATTGCCGTTTTTCTTTATTGCTGTTTATCTTTTAATTACACACTTCAGCCGACAGAGTTTTCGTTAGCCCATAGTCTTGTTTTGAATACTTCTTTGTATGGAGTAGAGGGATTGTTATATGTGGCAGGACTATCCTATTTAGTTAAGATCTCTTATAATTTCTTGGGGGAAGAAATAGAAATTCGAAGAAATGTCCTTTTGTTGGGCATCTCGGTTATTTTTGCTGTATTAAATGTTTCGAGTTTGTTTGTTTTTTGGAGCGATTCTCTTCCAACGATTACAATCCATTCACTTTTGGTGTTTGTTTTACTTGTAATAGCGTGGGCATATTTATTCTTTCTTTTTTCCAAATGGGCGACGAAGGTATTTGACTGGTTGTCGTTCAAAAATACTTATGTCGCATCCAAAAACAAGGTCAAAAGTTGGTTCGAAGGAAGATTTGGCATAAAGGCGTTTTTTGTAATTCTTCTTGGATGGCTGCCTTGGATCATCAGTTATTATCCTGCAAGCATGGAGTGGGATGTTTATGATCCCATTATGCGATATCTTGGGTTAAGAAGCCCCAGCAACCATCACCCCTGGTTTTATACTTGCATTATTGGCGCTGCATATAAGTTTGGGGTAGATATTGGAAATAAGAACGTTGGTGTTTTTATATACATCCTTTTAATGGCACTCTGCATGGCAGCAATTTATGCCCGCTGTGTCAGTGTTTTACGCAAAAATGGGGGCAAACCAAAAGTATACTATCTTTGCCTGTTGTTTTATGCATTAACTCCGGTGTGGGGAGCTTATGCAAAGCATGCATTTAAAGATTCCATTGGAGCAGCGCTATTTTCATGGTTTATTGTTTCCTTGGTTGAAACTGTTAAGGATCTTTCAAGAGAAGATATCAGAATAAAGAGTTATTTTGAAGTAAGCTTGTCAGGGTTGCTTAGTTCATTATTTAGGAACAACAGTGTTTATGTCGTAATTCCAACAACAATTATTCTGTTAGTAATTTTGTTGTTTAAGAAAAGGGGGAGAAAAGCAGCAATTCTCCTTCTACTAGGGCTTATCATTTTTCAAGGATACAAGCATGTAATAGTAACAGGTTTAGGAGTCGCTGAATCTAGTCCCCGGGAAGCACTTTCCATACCTTTTCAGCAAACGGCTCGAGCAGTTAAGCAGCACCCTTACGAAATATCAGATGAAGAAAGGGAGGAAATCGCTGCTGTTCTGAATTATGATACGCTTGGCGTAGATTATGATCCGCTTATTTCCGACCCAGTAAAAGACAAGTATCATGGCGGCGATAATATGCCTATTTCATATTTAGCAACATGGCTGAAAATGTTCTTTAAATATCCTGGTTCCTACATTGAAGCATTTTTGGGGCAAAGTTCTGGTTATTATGCTTTTACACCTGAGTACACAGAAAGACAAAGATTTGGACCGGGAAGTCACGCGAATGTTGGAATGACCATCTTTAATTGGGTAAAGGATGGAAGATTTGAAAGTGATTTTACATGTGATTATTACGAAGGATTTGAGCCGGTGCGAAGAGCGTTGGATGATTGGGCAAAGATTTGGCATCATGTTCCTGTTTTGAACATTACGGACATAAAGCCTTTGTACACATGGCTCATTATTTTGATGGGAGTTCGTTTCTTTAAGGACAGGGAGTATTTAAAGGAATTACCTATTTTTTCTTGTTTGCTTATGGTGCTAACATGTTGTGCCTCTCCGGTCAACGATTGTTTTAGGTATTTCGCTCCAGTTGCAGCATCTTTTCCCGCGCTAATCTCGCTGTTATTGTTTTAATGGTTTTGTATAGAAGAGAGAATGTATGACAAAAGGCAAAGCTTTGCTTGTGACCCTACAAGGGTACTTTAACTATGGGAACAGGCTCCAGAACTATGCTCTTCAAGAGCTCATCAAGGACCTTGGATATGAGGTGCACACCTTGATGGTAGAAAATCACCTGACAACGTATGCGTCCGTTTGGGACAGGTGTAAGTTTTATGTCAAACATGTTTTCACAAAACTTGGCGTCAAACATTTCCTGGTCAGTTATTCTCAAATTCTAAGGAAAAGACGACTTTTTAACTTCACAAAAAAGTATATTGATCATCTGGAGTTCGTCAGTGAAGACGATGTTTGGACCAGAAACTGGGATGAATATGACTGTGCCGTGACCGGAAGCGATCAGGTATGGCATAACTGGCACACGGTAAAACGTGAGTTGGATTACTATTATCTGAGGTTTACAAACGAAGAGAAGAGAGTGGCTTACGCTCCAAGTTTTGGCTTCACCGAATTCCCGAATGAGGATATCGAAGATCACAGGCGTGGTCTTATGGGGATTCGTGCTCTTTCCTGCAGAGAGAAGGAAGGATGCGACATGATCCGGGAGCTCACCGGGCGTGAGGCGGAGCGGTTGCTTGACCCGACCCTTGTCCTTGCCAGAGAGAAATGGGAAAAGTTCGAAGAGCGACCATCCTTCGCAGTTGAAGACGGAAAATACATCTTCACATATTTTCTTGGCATTATTACAGACGAGTATAAAAAAGAGATCGACAGGGTATCCAAAGAATGCGGGTATCCTGTGATCAATGCAAGCGATATGTTGACGCCTGAGCACTACAGCATAACTCCCAGCGAGTTTGTTTGGCTCATTCATCATGCAGCTCATGTCTTTACGGATTCTTTTCACGGTACAGTCTTCTCCTTGATCTACGAAAAGCAAGCGACCGTTTTTGAGCGGGTGCAGGAAGGCGCGAACCGGATGTTCGGAAGGATCCGGGATCTGGTGTCAGTGCTTGGCATGGAACAGGTCCTCTATGGAAATGAAGCGTTTTCACGGGACAAAAGAGGATTCAAGTTATCCCGGGAGGCGAAGGCTTATCTTGATGGGGAAAGGGAGAAAGCATATCAATTTCTCAAAGAGAATCTGATAGTCCAAAGATAAACGATGGCTTCTGCAAAGGAATGGAGTATTTAGGATGATCGATGTCGTAGGTTCAAGATGCTGTGGATGCACGGCATGTAAAGATGTCTGTCCTCAGGGGTGCATCGCGATGCTGCCCAATGAGGAGGGCTTCCTTTATCCATCTGTTGACCGAAGCAAATGCGTGGGATGCGACCTCTGTGAGAAGGTATGCCCAGTATTAAGCAGGAAAAGTAAAGAGGACGCCTTCTATAAAAATGTCCGAGAAACGTATGCCGCTGTTTCAAAGGATAGGAAAACGCTGTCGGAAAGTTCTTCTGGTGGAGTGTTTACTTCGCTGGCTAAAAATACGCTGAGAGAGGGAGGGCACGTTTTCGGCGCCGCTTTTTCAGATGATTTCCGTACAGTTCAGCACGTTGTGATTGATCGCATAGAGAACCTAAATGATTTGAGAGGATCAAAATACCTGCAGAGCGAGTTGGGAAACAGTTTTTCGCAATGTAAAGCCTCCTTGTCGAAAGGCGATCAGGTTCTTTTTACAGGTATTCCGTGCCAGCTAGCAGGTCTGAACAGATTTCTTGGAAGAGAAGATGAGAATCTCACTTGTGTAGAGGTGATCTGCCATGGGACACCTTCTGTGAAGGTCTGGAAGAAATACTTGGATCATGTGGAAGCAAAACAGGGGAAAACGAAGGAAGCGTCCTTTCGGGACAAGACGGTCGGCTGGAACAACTTCGGGATGAAGATCAGTTCCGTTACCGGTCAGGAACTTAAGGAGATCCATCAGGGGAACACCTATATGGCTGTCTTCCTAAGGAATTTTGCTTTAAGAGAGTCCTGCTATGAGTGCCCTGCCAAAGGTGAGAACACATGCGCAGATATCACACTTGGGGATTTTTGGGGGATCCAGAACGCCTATCCAGAGTACTATGACGATCAGGGAGTGTCCGTTGTCGTAGTTCACACAGAAAAAGGGAAAAAAGCGTTGGAAGAGGTCGCCGAAGACCTGGTTCTCCATGAGACGGACCCTTTCAAGTCCTTGGAAGACAATTGGATCATATACAAGCCTGTTGAGAGACCCGCTGAGAGAGATACTTTTTATCAGGACCTGGACCGGCGTTCATGGAAATGGATCGTGAACAAGTACCTTGATCAGAGAAGTGTAGTGGAACGTGGAATCGATCTGCTTCGCAGAGTGAAAAGGGCTGTTGTCGGATAAACAGCAACAAAAAATGAAAGCCGAATGGAGAAGGAATACATGGAGGAAAAGCAAGATAGGATCGAGTTGACGATCCTAATGCCCTGTCTCAACGAAGCGGAGACACTGGAGACCTGTATCAAGAAAGCGAAGACATTTCTTGATACAACAGGTGTCAGCGGAGAGGTCCTAATAGCGGATAACGGAAGCACGGACGGCTCTCAGGAGATCGCCAGGCGAAACGGAGCCAGAGTAGTCGATGTTCCTGTAAAAGGATATGGAGCAGCCCTTCAGGGAGGGATGAACGCCGCGCTTGGAAGATATGTCATTATGGGAGACGCGGACGACAGTTACGATTTCCTTCATTTGATGCCCTTTGTTGAAAAACTCCGTGAAGGCTATGAATTGGTGATGGGAAACCGGTTCAAAGGAGGGATCGCTCCGGGAGCGATGCCTCCCCTCCACAAGTATCTCGGCAATCCGGTCTTGAGTTTTATAGGAAGAGTGCTATACCGGAGCAAGATCGGGGATTGGCACTGCGGTCTCAGGGGATATAACCTTGAAGCGATGAAGGCAGTTGGTCTTTGTACACCGGGCATGGAATATGCCAGCGAAATGGTAGCAAAATCGGAAAAGGCGGGACTGAAGATCACGGAGGTGCCCACCACGCTCAGCCCGGACGGGCGGACCCGACCGCCGCATCTAAGATCTTTCCGGGACGGATGGAGACATCTTGTTTTTCTGCTAAAAAACGCGTTCTGACTCAAAGTGGGATGATCTAATAGCCGGAAAACACGAAAATACTTGCAAACAGCAGGGGAATATAGTAGACTGTCGATGTTGAATGAACGTTGACCGAGAGAGTGGGGAGACCCGCTCTCTTGTCGTCTTGGATATTCTGAGGAGGTTCGGATGGCAGAAAAGAGAAGGCCGATAGCAGATCAGGTCGCTGAAATGGCAACCCCTGTGGTAGAGCAGATGGGGTACGATCTATGGGATGTTTTTTATGGAAAAGAAGGGCAAAACCTTGTTCTGCGCCTGACGATAGACAGCCCCAATGGAATCGGTATACAGGACTGTGAGGATGTATCAAGAGCAGTGGATCCTCTTTTGGATGATATAATCAGTTTAAACGAGGCATACAGTTTCGAGGTGTCTTCACCAGGTCTGGGAAGAAAGATCCGCACGGACAAACAGTATCAGGCATATATCAGCAAGGAGGTCCTTATCCACTTGATCCGCGCAGACGAGAGCGGGGAGAGAGATCATGAAGGAACACTGAGTTCATTCGACGGTGAATCCATCGTGTTAGAGACCGAAAACGGTCCCAAAACCATACAACGCAGCGCCATTTCCTATACAAAGGCAAATGACGATAAAGATTTATTCAATCAGAAGGGATAAAAGACAATGGCAGCCAGCAGTAATGAGTTTTTTGAAGCTCTGGAACAATTATCCAAGGAGAAAGGTGTCTCCAAAGAGAGCCTGATCGAGAAGATCAAAGCAGCTATCGTGCACGCAGTGCGCCGCGACTACGGCGGATCGGACAATATCCATGTGGAGATCGATCCGGAAGAGGAGACCTTTAAGATCTTTATCCGCAAGGAAGTCGTGGATGAGGTCACGGATCCCAATACCCAGATGACACTGGAAGAGGGGAAGACCTATCGAGTCCGCTGCAGAGTGGGATCTGTCATTGATGTTCCTGTAAAAGTGAAGAAATTCGGACGTATCGCAGCGGTAAACGCAAAGCATGTCATCCGTCAGGGCATCCGGGACGCAGAGCGCATGCAGGTCTTTGAGGAACTGCAGAGCAAGCAGGGCGAACTGGTGAATGCCATCGTCAACCGAGTCGATCCGCAGAAGGGCAACGCGGTCCTCCTCATTGGCAAGAGCGAAGCGGTCCTCCCCAAGAATGAACAGGTTCCGGGCGAAGTCCTCACCGAAGGACAGCATATCAAAGTGTATGTGGTCGATGTGGAAGTCACCGACCGCGGACCGAAGATCCTTATTTCCCGCACTCACCCCGGTCTTGTCAAGAGGCTGTTTGAGAACGAGGTACCGGAGATCTTTGACGGCACTGTCGAGGTCAAGGGCATCGCTCGCGAGGCAGGTCAGAGGACAAAGATCGCCGTCTACTCCAAGGATGAGAACGTGGATCCCCGCGGCGCGTGCATCGGACCGAGAGGGACCCGTGTCGCCAACATCGTTGAGGAACTGGGCGGAGAGAAGATCGATGTCGTTCTGTGGAGCGAAGATCCGGTCAAGTTCATCGGTGAATCCCTGTCTCCCGCAAATGTTGTCAGCGTGGAGATGCTGGACGCGGATCAGAAGACCTGCCGTGTCACAGTGCCGGATCATCAATTGTCCCTCGCTATCGGCAACAGAGGACAGAATGCCCGTCTGGCGGCAAAACTGACAGGCTACAGGATCGATATCCGTCCCGAAAGCGGCTATTACGGAGAAGAATGATCCGTTGAAAGGATAAGGAATGCCAAAAAAGATTCCCCAGAGGATGTGCCTCGGATGCCGGGAGCACAAACCGAAAAAAGAATTGGTCCGCGTGGTCCGCTCGCCGGAAGGTGAAGTTTCAGTAGACCTCACTGGAAGAAAGAATGGGCGCGGAGCCTATATCTGCAAGAATGCGGAGTGCCTGAAAAAGGCGAGAAAACAAAGAGCGATCTCGAAAGCGCTGGAATGTGAGATCAGCGACGAAGTCTTTGAACAACTCCTTGTTCAGATCGAGGAGGATGAAGATTGAGCGAAAAACTGTTATCCGCTTTATCCATGGCAAGGGGCGCAGGCAAACTGAAGATCGGGCTGGACGCATCTAAAGATGCCGTTTTTGCGGGGGCACCGCTCGTGGTGATCACGAGCGACACCTCAGAAAGAACGAAGAGAGCGATCTCGGAATGCTGCGCAGAGAACACAGACATGCTGTTTCTCACGGAGACACAGCAGGATATGGCAGACAAATTCGGATGGAGATTCGGAGTTGCTGCCGTAACAGATAAAAATTTCGCGGACCTGGTCCGCAGATCGGCCGAAAAAAGTCGGGAGGGTTTGGAATGATCATTAAGTATAAGGTAAGCGATCTCGCGAAAGACACCGGGATGTCCAACAAGGACGTTCTGACGGTTTTGAGCGCGTTGGAAGGAGCAGACCGAAAACACGCGAGTCAGCTCAGTGAGGAGGAACTGGATTTCTTCTTCAACTCTGTGACACTGTCCAAACAGGTCAAGAGTCTGGATGCCTATTTCAGGATGCCGGAAGAACCCAAGAAGGAGGAGCCGGTAGTCGTAAAGGCGCCGGAGAAGAAAGAACCTCAGGCGCAGCCGAAAAACCAGGAAAAGAACCAGGGGCAGAACAAGCCTCAGAACCCGAACAAACCAAACCCCAACAAGCAGAAGAAGCAAAACAATTCCAAACCGGCTGAAAAGCACAACTTTGAGAAAAACGCTGAAAAGCAGCTCCGAAAAGCGGAGAACAAGGCCCAGCAGGGCACGACCCGTGTCGTGATGCAGGAGCGCGAGAAGCGCGTCGTCGACACACGCGCTGTTGAGGTCGATCTCAGCAAATACAACGAAAAATTCGATGTCATGGCGACACAGAAGGGCGGCGATCAAAACGAACGCCGCGGTGGAAAGAACAACATGCAGGGTAACCGGCAGAAGTTCATGAACCGCCAGGGCAAGGGTAAACAGCAGTATCAGAAGAAGGAGACAGAGGCTCAGAAACTTCAGAGACTGCAGCTTGAGAAAGCAAGACATGCTCAGCTCAAGATCGAGATCCCAGACGAGATCTCTGTCGGCGAGTTGGCGACCCGCCTGAAGGTCACTGCCACTACGGTCATCAAGAAGTTGATGTCCCTCGGCGTTATGGCTTCCATCTCAGAATTGATCGACTTTGATACAGCTGCTCTCGTCGCCGAAGAACTCGGAGCGAAGGTGGAGCGCGAGGTCCATGTCTCCATCGAGGAGAGGCTGAACATCGTGGAAGACGATACGGTTCAGGACGCAGAGGAAGATCTGGTCAACAGAGCTCCTGTCGTCGTCGTTATGGGACATGTCGACCACGGAAAGACCTCCATCTTGGACTACATCCGCAAGAGCCGTGTACAGGCGGGAGAAGTTGGTGGCATCACCCAGCACATCGGTGCGTATCAGGTAGAGCAGGGCGGAAAAACTATCACCTTCCTGGATACTCCCGGCCATGAGGCGTTCACCGCCATCCGTGCGCGCGGCGCGTCCGTGACGGATATCGCAGTCCTGGTCATCGCTGCGGACGACGGTGTCATGCCGCAGACGGTCGAAGCGATCAACCACGCGAAGGCTGCCAACGTTCCGATCATCGTTGCCCTCAACAAGATGGACCGCGCGGAAGCGGATCCTGACCGCGTCAAAACACAGCTTACTGAATATGACCTCGTTCCGGAAGAATGGGGCGGCGACGTCATCTGCGTCAATGTCTCCGCTAAGACCGGAATGGGTATCGATACCCTTCTCGAAATGATCAATCTCGTAGCGGAGATGCAGGATCTCAAGGCGAATCCGAACCGCTTGGCTCAGGGTACCGTCATCGAGTCTAGACTGGACAAAGGTCGCGGTCCTATCGCTACGATCCTGGTACAAAAAGGCACCTTGCATAACGGAGATGTCGTCATTGCCGGTACGGCTGTCGGTCGTGTCCGTCAGATGATGGATGAGAGAGGCAGAACGATCAAGGAAGCAGGTCCTTCTGTTCCTGTGGAGATCACTGGACTTGTGGAAGTTCCTCAAGCTGGAGACAAGTTCAATGCGGTCGAAGACGAGAAGCTTGCCCGTGAACTCGTCGAACAGAGAAGAACAGAACAGCAGGAAGAGAAGTTCCGCGCGTTCCATAAAGTCACATTGGACAACCTCTTCAGCCAGATCGCTGAAGGCGAGGTCAAGGAACTTCCCATCATCATCAAGGCAGACGTTCAGGGTTCCTGCGAGGCGATCAAGCAGAGCCTCGAGAAGCTTTCCAACGACGAAGTCCGTGTCCGCATCATCCATATGGGTGTCGGCGGAGTCAACGGAAGCGATATCATGCTGGCAGATGCGTCCGGTGCTATCATCATCGGATTCAACGTCCGACCTGACTCCACTGCGACTACTCAGGCTGCGGAGAAAGGCGTTGAGATGCGTATGTACCGCATCATCTACGACGCCATCGATGATGTATAGAGCGCATTGAAGGGAATGCTCGCTCCGAAGATCCGTGAAGTGGATCTCGGATCTGCAGAAGTCCGTCAGGTATACAAGATCAGCTCGGTCGGAACGATCGCCGGATGCTACGTCAAGGAAGGTGTCATCACCAGGAACAGCATCATCCGTGTCGTCCGTGACGGCATCATCATCTACGATGACGAGATCGCGTCCCTGAAGCGCTTCAAGGACGATGTCCGCGAAGTCGCTGCCGGATATGAATGCGGTATCTCTCTGGGCAAATTCAACGATATCAAGGAAGGCGATATCCTTGAGGCGTACAAGAAAGAAGAATATCGGGAGTAAGACATGCCATCCCATCGTTCAGAAAGAATCAATGCGGACTTTCGCAGAGAACTGGCGCTCATCATCTCCAAGATGAAGGATCCCAGGATCACATTTCTCGAAGTAGTCCGTGTAAAAGTAACACCAGACCTGAATTACGCGAAGGTCTACATCGCATCTATCAGCGGCGGAGACGCTGCCTCGGATGCCTGTGAAGTCTTAAAAAAGGCGGAGGGCTACATCAAGACCGAATTAGCCCACACGATGAAGATCCGGAAGATCCCAGCGTTGGAGTTTATTCCGGACGATTCCGTTGATTACTACAACCGAATCGACAGCATTTTGAAAGGACTGAACAATGACGAAGGAACTGACAGTCCAGCAGACGGCGAGTCGTCTGATGGAGATGGACAAGATCCTGATCTTAACGCATAACCTTCCGGATGGCGACGCCATCGGATCTGCGCTTGCGCTGACAGCAGGACTGCGGCAGAAAGGGAAGAAGGTTCGGGCGACATGGTCCGGAGAACTTTCCAGTTGTTACCATGTCCTGACGGATTCCTATGTGGATGAAGATTTTGTGCCGGAATATATCGTTTCCGTGGATATCGCTGGAACACACCTTCTTCCGAAAGAGACGAGACACCTTGGTGACAGGGTGGATCTCGCCATCGATCATCACGGGACGAATACAGGGTTCGCAAAGGAATCGCTGGTCATCGCGCGCTCCGCAAGCTGCGCAGAGATCGTGATGGATGTCATCACAGAGTTCGGCGGAGAGATCACTCCTTATATCGGAAGCTGTGTCTACGTCGGATTGTCTACGGACACTGGCTGTTTCCGTTTCAACAACACAAACCCGGAGAGCCATATGCGAGCCGCGCAGTTGGCCATGCTCGGTGTGGATATCGCCAATCTCAACCAGTTGTTCTTTGAACAGAAGTCCAGAGCTAGGATCGAGATCGAGAGACGTGTCCTGGACGGTATCGAGTTTACGGAAGGCGGGAAGATCTGCTTTATCACCATCACAAGAGAGATGATGGATCAGACCGGGTGCCTTGAGAGCGATATCGAAGGACTTGCGAGCCTTCCGAAGAGCGTTGAAGGGGTCGAGGCGGGGATCACTCTGAGAGAGAGACCCAACGGAAACTGGAAGATCTCTGTCCGCACGAAATACCTCAACGCAGCCAAGATCTGCAGCTACTTTGGTGGTGGCGGTCATACCTTTGCTGCCGGCTGTGAGTGTTCCGGTACCCCTTTTGATATCAAAGTCGCCATGGTCAAACTTATCAAACAGGAGATGGACAGTTGAACGGGATCATCGTTCTGAATAAGCCTGCAGGCCGCACTTCTTTTGAAGCAGTGCGAGCAGTAAGCAGGCTTTTTTCACGGGAGAAGGCGGGTCATGCCGGGACATTGGACCCTATGGCGACTGGCGTCCTTCCCGTATTTCTTGGTCGCGCGACGAAACTGCTGCCGTTTCTTCCTGTTACAGAAAAGGAATACATCGCGTCCATTTCTTTTGGAGTCAAAACAGACACGGGAGATCTAGAAGGAAATATACTTGAGCAGAGCGAAGGGAGACCTTCGGAGGAAGCATGGGAGCAGGCAATAAAAAAACATGTGGGTGCTCAGTTTCAGATCCCTCCCATGTACAGCGCTATCAAAAAAGACGGAAAACCGTTATATGAACTCGCCCGAAAAGGGCAAGTCATAGATCGGGAACCCAGAGAGATAACAGTTTATGAGTTGAAAACTCTTTCCTTTGACGGGGATACAGCAAAGATCCGGGTCCTCTGTTCCGCCGGCACCTATGTCCGGACACTGGCGGAAGATCTGGCCCTGGAATGCGGGTGTCTTGCTCATCTGACAGATCTTAAGAGGACACGTGCCTGCGGATTCTCACTCGAAGAAAGCGTGACATTGGAGCAGATCGAGGGAAGCGAAGATAGAGAAGGATTTCTTATAACTCCGGAGAGCCTGTTTGAGGGATACCCCTCTGTTGAATTGGACAGCAATCTTGCGAGGCTGTTCCTAAACGGCTTTTTGTTTCCGATCTCAAGAACGGGGCGTTCTTTGGAACAGGGAAAACGAGTTACAGTTTTTTATGGCGGTAGGCTTATCGGCTTAGGGGAGATCACATATAAGGAAGAACTGAAAAAATTGTGGCAGACTGAGTGAATGACAAGAGGTTTATTGTGGAAACGATCCATACGATTGAAAAACGAAATACAGAAAAAAAGACCGCTGTTGCGGTCGGATATTTTGACGGGATGCATATCGGACACAGGGAACTGATGCGCCAAATGCTGGAGTGTGCGGAAAAAAGAAACCTCCTTCCAACGATCCTCACATTTGATATGCGCTCTCTGAGGGCAACAGGAAAAGGAAAGCATGATCTCTTTCCCAGGGAGCATACACTGAGACTTGCAGAGCAAATGGGTGTGCAGCTCTACGCCGAACTGTCTTTTGAAGACATAAGGAATATGGAACCGGATCAGTTCGCGTCTCGTGTGTTGAGCGGACAGTTTTTAAACGCGGATGTCGTGTTTTGCGGGACGGATTTCCGCTATGGCAAGGATAGGGCAGGTTCTGTAGAGAACCTTCTTGAAGAGGGAAGGAAAAACAACTTTGAAGTCTGTCCGGTCGAGTCGGTCACATTGGATGGAGAGGTCGTATCAACGACCAGGATCAAGGACTATATTCGAAGAGGAGAGATCGGCAAGGCGAATGGAATGCTGGGGGCACCCTATTCCCTGAGCGGAGAAGTGATCCATGGAAATCATCTGGCTCACGGTTTGGGATTTCCGACTGCGAATCTCCTTTTTCCCAAAGACATTCTGGCGCCTCCCAAAGGGGTATACCTTGCAGAGGTGCTTGTTGGAGACAAAAAGTATCGTGGGATCACGAACATCGGCACCAGACCAACGATCACGGAGGACGTGGATTCTACCGCCGAGACGCACATACTCGATTTTGATGAAGATATCTACGGGAAGCGGATCACACTGCTGTTTTATGATTTCATAAGACCGGAACAGAGGTTTCAGTCAAAAGAGGAGTTGGTAAAAGTGGTGCAATCAAATATTGAGCAGGCAAGAAACACCGATTTTTCAAGATTTGCAATTTAAGTATTAGAAGAAAAAGCATGAGTGAGAAAGTGATATTCACAAAAGGAAGAAACGCTGTTCTCCTGTGTCAGAAAGAGGACCCCACATTTTTGGAAGAGGTCGATGCTTTATTTCAGGGCAGAGGAGAGGAGGCATTTGTTTTGGGGCAGTATCCTGTATTGTCCACAGGGTACCTACAGCCAAGCGACTTTTCTTGTTTTTGCCCTCAAAATGGGACATTGGCGGTTTCAGACCGGTGCTTTTCGCAAACAGGGAAACTGGACGAGACGTTGGGATGGGCAGCGTCAGCCGACTACCTTTTTCGCCTCAAGCAGAACCATTTTTCTTGTGGAACAGCATATTCTGTTAAATCACCGTCTTATCAAGTTTTACCAGAAGATATAACAGAAATATGGGTAGACAGCCTTCTTTTTGATTACAAACATGGCAATTTCCAATTGAGAAAAAATGTGCTTTCCAAACTCTGGAAAGCCATCAAAACATATGATATGTCTATTGGGAATTACTCAAGAAAAAAACTGTTGTCGAGTTTACCCAAGATGCTAATTTCTTTTATCAGATATACACTTTCCGGGGAAGGAGAAAGGTCAGAATCTTTTGACTTCTTCCGGCAGTCTTGTTTGCGTGGATGCTATGTTTGTCCGGAAAGAAAGACAGAGCCTCTTGTATCCGTTGTTATCCGAACACATCGCAGACCAGAGGTGTTAAGAAAAACGCTAGATCTGCTTAGACAACAAACCTATCAATATTATGAAGTCGTTTTGATAGAGGATGGAGAACCGACAGCTCGGGAAATGGTAGAAGAGGATTTTAAAGATATCCCGATACGCTATTTTTCTACGGGAACCCCTATAGGCAGGTCTGCTGCTGCCAACCTGGGTTTTTCACTTTCCAAAGGGAAATATCTTAACCTTTTAGACGATGATGATTACCTTTATCCGGAGCACCTGGAGCTAGCGGTATCCGTCGCGGAAAGAGACGGAGTAGATGTCGTTTTCGTACAGGATCTGTCCCTTTCTATTGAAAAAAAGCAGGACACTCCATATGAATTCGAAGTGAATGAAGCTCATTTCATGAATTTTCCAAGAATAGATCCTTTTACGATGTCTCATTTTTGCGCTACGCCGGACAACGGTGTTTTCTTTCGCAAAGAAGTTTTGGATTATGCTGTTGGCATGAGAGAGGACCTGGATGCCAATGAAGATTGGTCGCTGTGGCTAAGAATGCTGACCAAAGCCACGTATTCAGTTGTTCATTTTGCATCCTGTTGTTTTGTCGTTCCTTTTAACGAACAGGAGAAAGAGGAAAGGATCCGAAAATATAGCGCATACAACGGGTTGCAAATAAAGGATGATCTATTAAAGTACGACATTTCAGGGGAACAGATATCCAGTTATTACCAAGGTGTTATTGACGATTTTGCCGCATTGGAGGCAGCGGGAATACTAAAGGATCATTTGCAACATGAATTGTTTTTTTGGAATGTAGAAGATGCCCAACAATACCTTCAATTTGCCGAAGAGTTTCAAGAAAAAGCTACAAAGAAAGAATCTGGCACATATACTTCAGATGACTTAGTTCGATATTACCTCGGAATGGTAGCAAAAAATCAGAAAGATATAACGGCAGGGATGTAATCTCCCTGTTGTAGATCTCTGTATAATCTACTTATAAAATGTGGTGCAAAAGACTGGTGATTCTTTGCGCTATTTGAAAAGAACGGGAGTTGAGAATATCATTTTTCTCTTTTTCTCGTTGCTTATACAACTCTTGAAGAGTGTAAAAGTGGAAGAGGGCTTTACCATCATTATTGTCGTTGAAGTCATCTGCGAGTATTTTTGCATATGCAGAATGAAAGGCTAACCCGTACTTTGGAGCGTACACAAAGGCATTTTTCCAATTTAGAAGACAGCTTTCGAGATCTTCTTTTGACAAAGCGTCAGATTTGAGCATTTGATCCAAATAATACTCGATGTGATTGGATGCTTGAATAAGAGCGA
>JAFUBI010000144.1 GCA_017460285.1 Oscillospiraceae bacterium
GCATTTAAGTACCCTTATAAAACGAACCTGACCGGCTCCTATGAGATAAGGCTAGATGACGCAAAAAGTGACAGGATCCTTGATGCAGAAGAGACGGAGTGGTTATTGTCCTATCTAAAAGATGCCAAAGTTCAAAGGAGGATCTTTTTCTCTCATAGTCTCGACGGACACCCGTTAACCGAAGACAATCATCGATATATAAGTGTTTTTACGAACGACGACACGCATGCAAGGGTGTATATGATCGTTGTGCTGTTCGACACCAATAAGGTGTTTGTCGAGGAGTTCAAAGAAGGCGGAGTCTATAAGGAGTTGATCTTTTCTGACAACGAAAAAGAGGCGTTCATGACTTGTATCCGATCGCTTTGATTTTGGGGGAAGTGCTAGTGAAGAGAATATTTGTTCTTTTTATCACCGTTGCTTTTGTTCTCGTTTCTTGTGGAGCACAGGAAACTGGGACGCCAAGTGATATGGATCAAGATCCAACAACCGAACTGACGGAGGAGATCGTACGCCTTGTTTCCTATGACGAGGGACATCTGTGCTCATTTGATCCTGCAAGCATGAAAGATGGGTCGCCTCAGGGAATCTTATATTATGACTTTGCAACCCTGAAATATACGGAGTATTTGATGCCTGGATTCGTAATATACTCAGGGATCCCGCTCGAGACTCCTGTTTTGTATGAAGATTCGATTTTTCTTTTAGAGAAGAATGGTTTTAGAGGACCGGCGATCACAGAACTGAAAGATGATGAGGCGTGTCTGTGGATCCTTTCCATTGGTTCCGGTGAGGTCAAAAAGATTGAATTGGACGACACCTACTATTATCTTGGGGGCTTGTTTGCAAATAAAAGCAGCGGAGAAAGTAAGATCTTAACACTTGGAACCAAAGGAATGGAAGAGGACACGATCGTTTTAGAGATAGATCTTATAACCGGCGCTGTTAGGGAACTGGGAGAATACAGCGAAGAGAGAAGTAGTGTTTCTAAGCATAAGGAATTAGAGATGGGATTCCTGAATGCGTGGGATGGGGAAGACGGATATCGGTATGGCTACAAGCTTGAAGAGAAGGAAGGGAAAAAAGTTTCTTGTTTGTATAGAAGAGAGTTTGGGAGCACCGATGATTTTGAACTTTTGATCGGGGACTGTTATCCGGAAGGATATGGGAGAGGATATTCAGGCAATTTCCGCTCCATAGAACAGAAGATCTACTATACAGGTGTAGAGGAGACTGGTCAAAGCGAAAGGAAGATACTGATATTCTGCTATGATATTGAGACAGGTGTGAGAACGGAAAGGTTATTTAGGAAGGGTGAAGACGGTATTCCATTGCTTCGTTATGAGGATTATCTCGTTATTGTTGCAGATTCGGACATTGTGGACGAAAACGGGCATTCACAAATAAGACTCGTGAAAGAAAAAGATTACCTTCAAGAAGATCCACAGTACATTGAATTTGCAAAAGAATGAGAAGTTTTCTGGTCTACGAACAACAAGGGAGAACCTAAATAGAATTCTGACAGAGAGTGAAATGCATATGAGAAAACGAAATAGGTGGTTGACTTTCGTCGTAGCGCTGTTGCTCGTTGCCTTATTAGCTTCCTGCAGCGAAGATCCCATAAATGACCCTCAAGAAGAAAACAAGGAGAATAAAGAAGAGGTTGCAGACGAACTTATCGAACTATCGTGGATAACGGACAGTGGGGCAATAGGCTTTTATAACAATCTGCGTGACTCCCATTATCAACAGGATCAACTGGCATACTATGATTTTTCATCCCTCACATATGAAGTGATCGAATTGCCAGAAAAGATAAGAGGCACTCATGGAATACAAATACATAGGTCCTACCTTTTTGGCGATGTGGCTATTGGATTTACCACTCGAGTGGAAGAGCAAAGCGGTCTGAACCATGTTTTGGATGATTCTGTAGCGAATACTATCTTTTTATGGAATACGAAAACAGGCAGTTTGAGAAAGATAACTGTGGACGAGAATTACTTCTTTTATTCGCACAAACTGTTCTGTAAAGAAGATGACGATAATCATCTTTGGTTTTTGGGATGTTATAGGGAAGAGAAGGAGGTTTTGCTGCTTGAGGTAGATCTAAGGGATGGCTCTGTCGTCAACATGGGATCATATGTGCATGAGGTGGATTATAGTTTTCTGAAAAACACAGATGGGTATCAATTTTCCCAATTTTTACAAGGTGAAACTGGGGAATATTACGGGTTCAGAATAGAAGAAAAAGATGGAGTATTGATACAGTCATTATTCGAATTGAGTGATGACAATGCTCCAATATGCGTAGTAGAAGATCTTTATCCTGCAGAGATCGGCTCCGTCATTGATAACACTTATAAACAGATCAATGGCAAACTCTATTACATTGGGGTGGATCGAGTTAACAGAAAAACATATGTGATGAGAGCGGATCTGATCACAGGTGAAGTCGAATATAGAGAGTCGTCCGCTGAGGAGCAAAATCGTTGTGTCTTCTCGAAGTATCAAAATGATCTCATATTGGTTTCCAAGCTTTCTGTTGAAACAACCGGTGTATTGCGTCCAGATTCTGTCGTTCTTTCTCGTGAAGACAGTTATATGTCTGAAACACCTCAATTTTTTTCATTTAAACAAACGGAGAAAGAGGAGAAGGATATTATAAATGATGATCTTGCCTCTGCGGTAGAAGAAAACGAGAGGGAAAATAGCGTTGAGCAAAATTCCGCATTGATCGAGGAGAATGAGAAACTGTGGGATGTGGACCTTTCCGACTTCGAGACAGATGCTTCCGTTATCGCAGAGACATTGTGGTACAGAGCTTGTGCCTTTTACGATATTGAGTCACCACTTACAGGTTACGGCAACGGAAAGACAGCTCCTAACGGGCTTCACTATTTGCGATTTAAAAGCGACTACAACACACTTGCTGATATCACTTTCACTGAGAATGGGCTTGCTGAATTGGAGTCATCTGTATGTCTAGGTGCGGATAGGATCTTCACAGATGAGGATGGGACTCATTTTAGGGTAGAAGCGATGGCAACGATCTATTCGTTTCGGAACAACTTCAAGTGGGCAAATATCTTGAGTGAGAATAGTGGCAGTTATGTATTTGAGATCGGGTATGGAGGGAAACCTTCTTATGATGATCTTACGCCTAAGTCTCTAGATGAACTTCCAACAGAGCAGGTAAAGATGGAAGTTGCATATGTAAACGGAAGATGGCTGGTGTCCCATATCGAGTATCCAAATGGAATTGGCTGAACTTAAATCTTTAACAAGTTTTGTGGACGGAGGAAAGTGAGCCATGAGCAGATCTCGCAGAAAGCAAATTTGCATTTTCTTTCTCTGCCTGTTGATCCTATTAGCCATCGTGTCTTCTCTTTTGTACCAAAACGACAGAAAAACAAAAAGGGAGATCGATCTTGCTCTTGTTCAGGAGAAGGCGGAGGAATGGCTGCGGAACGAGCACTATCCTGGGAAGAAGGGTAATAAACGATTGTGGATGACCTCTCCGTTGACTTTGTTCGGCGATGATGGAGTAATTCAGGATATATATCAGGTCTTCGTGATCGACGAAGAATATATAGTGGCGATGATTACCGTTGGGGTGAAAGATCAAGAGATCATATCAAACTCTTTTGCGATAATGTATGGAATGGGGCTGCCTTCGCACAGTTTTTTTGAAGGAAAACCTGTTGCTGTCTGCGTAACAAACAAGGAACTTCCAAGCATGGAACTGTTGATTGGTGAGGAAGTATATGTGCTGTCTGGGGAACAGTTCGAGTATTCTTCCAAGGTCAAAAAAGAGGATTGTCAATTGATTGAGATCAAAAAAATAGCATAAGGTCACCTTAAAGCATTGAAAGACCGAACATACAAAGTAATGAGATATCAGTTATAAGTTTTAAACAAGCAGAAGGCCCCGTATACTTGACTTAAATCAAGCGTACGGAGCCTTTATTTAGATTACGATGAAGCAATAATGATTTGTCACTTAGGAATAGCAAATGTCACTACCCATTTGCCCTCTGTACGATTACCATATGTCCAAAAGTCCCCTGTGACTCGGAATCCATCTGTTTCTAACATATCAACTGGAAATACGAACTCATGATAAGTTTTGCTATGGTCATCATTGAACCAGATCATACTGTATTTAGATGAGTTGAGGACACAGTTTGTATCATTGGAAAGAGGGTTATCACAGGAGACCTGTACATGGATCATATCATCGATGATTCCAGCACCTAGCACATAGATCCCTGTAACTGGAGAACATCTTTCACTCTCAGGCATAATCATTACGGTAGCAATGGAGTCATCAGAGGGGAAGTTCCCACCTCGCCCAATCAGATGTACCTTTTTTGTAGGTGGATCAATGATGATCTCAGAAAGTGGAAAGAATATTTCCTTTTGGTCAGTTGCCTGACGATCGCTTAAAAACTCGCGAACGATGAAAGTGACTTTTTTCCCTTTTAGATCTATGCCTTCTGCTTTGTTCCACCACAGACGGATCAAAAAAGTTTTTTCACCTGTCTCTGTGTTATAAGAGATAGCTCTGCAGGAAGAAGAGCAAAATGTGGTTGGTACATTGATGGAATAACTGTCAAATAACGTGGTGCTCTCGGTGACACGTTCTTGCTCTAGATCTTTTAGAGAAATGTAGACCCAAGCTTCGTCATTAGAGACATCTATTGAAGAGACTTTCATCCGAATGCCGTTGTCAACGACAGAGGCATTGATCGGTTTCAATGCCTGTGCAATTTCTGGGGAAATAGAATAGAGCAATTCATATGCCGGTTCTATACCTGTTGCTGCCATCACAGGAATAGATAAGAGTATAAACATAATAGCAAGAAGCGGAAGAACGAGCAGAACAGCAGCTATTCTGTTAATAGAATGAAAAGCACTCATCTTGGTTTTTGGGACAGGTTTATACTCTTCAGCTTCAAAGAGGAACTCATCCTCTATCATCTCCATCGAATCGACTAGCAGTTCTTTGGTCATATTTCCAATCCTCCTTCAGAAAGACGTTTTTTTAATCTGGTTCTCATACGCCATAACTTTGTTTTGACACTTGATTCCGTAAATCCAAATCTGTTTGCAAGATCAGTGATCGAATCGAAATACCAATATCTCCGCACGAAGAGAACACGTTCCTCCTTATTGAGGGACCGCAGGAAAGAATCAATACAATTGGCTAGTTCTCTGCAGTTGTATTCTTCTTCCAGAGAACTGGTTGATGGGATGCACTCTTCAAGTTCTTCATAAACTGAGGAGACTTCTGGATGAAATCTTTTTTTTGCATGTTGATCTCGGTATAGTTTATTAGAGATATTTCGTGTAAGTTTTGCTAAATAAGCTTTGAGATTGTCCGGTCGGTTTGGTGGAATACTTTTCCAAGTTCCGAGCCAAACATCATTGAGGACTTCTTCAATTTCTTCTTCATGGATCAAAAAGTTAGAAGCGATCTTATGGCAATAGGATGCATATTTCAATGCAAGGTGTTCAATCGCTTCCTCATCACGGACCCATAACTCGTGTAAAATTCTTTCACTGTCCATTTAGATCTCCTTCAAAGAAGTTCTACTATAAAAGTACCAAAAATTCAGGATCCGTCACACATTCTGAATAAATATAATTTGAATCACTTTTTCTATCACTTCTCTAGTTTCTCAAAAGCCGTTTTGACCGACAGTTAGAAGAATTATGGACGTTAATTGAGATTATTCGGCATATAGATTCTGCTGTAGAAAAGCTCTACTAGATGTGGACACAGGAGTGATGAAGGAATAATATTAAACAAAAAGGAAAAGGAGGACACGTTGAATGGTATTGCTAGTTGTTATTCTTTTGCTGTTGCTCTGCCTGCTTGTAAGAACATATCTATACACGAAAAATGGGCGCAAACTTGACCCGGAGTTATCTGCAAAGGATGAGTATGTTCCGGATCAGGAGATGCTGGACGAAGTGAACGATCATTTCAGAGGTGCTTTGCGGATCCCGTCCATCTCTCACAATGATCCATCGGAGACAGATTGGAGTCAGTTTCAGAAACTGCATGATTATTTGAAAGAGACTTATCCATCCGTCTTTCAGACCATGGAACTGGAATTGGTCGGGGGATACAGTATGTTTCTCAGATGGAAAGGTACCGACTCGCAAAGAAGACCGATCGCTTTTCTGTCCCACTTGGATGTGGTACCTGTTGAGCCTTTAAGTGAATGGACATACCCGCCTTTCTCTGCTACCGTAGCAGATGGATACATCTGGGGACGCGGTACGCTTGACATGAGATGTCAACTGATAACGGTTCTTGAGAGTTGCGAAAGGCTCATCAAGGCTGGATTTACGCCGGAAGAGGATATCTATCTGTTGTTCGGGTGCAATGAAGAGGTGGGAGATCTTCCTCCTGGAATCGGGGCAGATAGACTGTCTGAGATGCTGAAAGAACGCAACATCAAATTGGACTGTGTCATCGACGAAGGCGGAGCCATAACAGACGGTTCAGCGCTTGGCGTTGGAACGCGTGTTTGCGCAGTGGGCGTTTCAGAAAAGGGATTTGCCAGTTTCGATATCTGCGCGACAGATGAAGGTGGACACTCATCCCGTCCGCCGGCACATACCGCATTAGGAAGGGTGTGCAGTGCTGCGGTAAAGATCGAGAATAACTGGATGAAACCCAGACTTACCAAGCCTGTAGAGAAAATGCTGGACATGGCTGCCCCATATATGGACAATTTCGCTCTCAGACTTCTCATGGCAAACAAGTGGTTGTTCCGCCCTCTGCTGCCTTTGATCTTCTCAAAGGTAGAAGTTCTCAAGCCATTCGTGCAGACCACTACAGCTCTCACTATGGCTTCCGCATCGGAGCAGGACAATGTCCTGCCGCAGGAAGCGCATATCGTCATGAACAGCAGGGTACTTCCCGGAGAGACGATAGATGATGTGAAAAGACATTTGGAGGAACTGTCCTCGGAAGACAATGTCACCATAAAACTCTTCAAGGGAAACGATCCGTCCGGTATCTCTCCAAGCGATACTGTGAGTTTTGCGAAGATTGATGAACTTGTTCAAAAATATTATCCAGGTACACTTGTCGTGCCTTACATTCAGCTTGGAGCATCCGACTCTACCAACTATTACAAAGTTTGTGACAACGTGTACCGCATCATGCCTTTCTACTTCCCCTACTGGGTGACCAACATGGGGCACAGAGCGGATGAGAGGGTGCCGGTCGAAGCATTGGAGAGAGGTGTCAAACTCTTCATGGACTTCATCCGTGAATATAAAGGAGAAGGATAAACTACGGCGAAGAGTCTAGTTGAGACAAGGAATAAGGAAAAGGGAAGGGAGATTCGCCAATATCAATAGGCGACAACCTAATAGTTCTGTGGGTATTCTCATAGATAAAGAGTTAAGTATAAAGCTCCGCAGTTTGGCATAGGTGTCAAGTTGCGGAGCTTTCATTTATTGTGTAATTCGGATATCGATTTCTCAAGGGAATAAATCGATTGTTAAATCGTGTTCTGGTTTGAATTACTTGACGTATGTCAAGTAAATGGTTAGAATTCTATTTGGAGGAGGAAGGATACACATGGATACAAAGGTAATTCGGGAAAAACAGGATCTCACTTATCTGAGTTGGAGCAAGATCCGAGCATCTTCTGGAACAGGTGGTTCGTTTCTGAAGTCACGTTCAGATATTTCTGGGGTGAAAGTGTACTATAAACTTTCCAACTATGACAATTTCAAAGGGATCATTGGACACGAAAGTGTAAATGAGATCATCGTTGACAGATTGCTTACTATCCTCGGTATCGAACATTTGCATTACCAATTGATCCATGCAGATATCGATTTGGACAGAAAGATACAGGAGGCGTGGGTATGTGCCTCCGAGAACTACAGAGCAGAGGAAGAGGACAAACAAGCTTTAGATGTGTTTTTTGAGAGTCAGCGACTTGATGAAGAAAATGCCTTGGATTTCTGTGTGAGGATGGGGTGGAACCGATACA
>JAFUBI010000145.1 GCA_017460285.1 Oscillospiraceae bacterium
CCGGGAATGTACCGCCGCTTTGCTGCCGAGCATTATAGATTCATCGGCAAAGAGATATTTGCTCAAGCCAGAGAAGAAGTAAAAGAGCAAGTAAGACACAACGTTTCTTTTCACGCGTACGGTTCAGATATCGACCCAAATGCTATCAGTATCGCTGAAGAAAATGCAAAACGTGCTGGAGTCTTTGATCTGTGCAGTTTCACCACAGCGGACGCATTGGATTTTGAACCGGATTCCAATTCGATCATATTAGCTAACCCTCCCTACGGTGAGAGGCTTTCTACACCTGAAGAAGCAGAGGATCTCATGAAAAGGTTTGGAAAACAGCTTCAGAACAAATCCTACAAAGGACTATACATTATTTCTTCCCTGCCGGATTTTGAGCGCTTTTTCGGTCAGCCTGCAAAGCGGAGGAGGAAACTATACAACGGCATGCTTCCCTGCCAACTGTTTATGTATTTTTAGTTTCATGGAACGCCTTTTTGTGTTGAAAAAAGAACAACAGGGTTTTCTTTTATCCGCAATGGATAAAGGAAAGCCCTTTACTGTATATACTTCTTTCTCTCCGGATCGATATTCGGAAGGATCAGATCCCATTCTTTTTCAGAATGAAACGATTATCAATTGGAATGCGACCGAACGCCTTTTCTGTCATATTTTCTGGGAGGACGGCCATACAGTCGTTTCGGTACAGGAATTGAGTGCAGGTGACTGCTATAATCTGCGCGACCTCGGAGGCTATCTGACGGCAGACGAAAGCGCTACGGTAAAATATGGTCTTTTATACCGCAGTGACCAACCGGCCTCCATGGGAGAAAAAGCAGAACCGGTCTACCGTGATCTTGGTCTCAAAACAGTCATCGATTTTCGAGGGAGCGCGGAGCATTCCCTTTGGCCAGACCCAGAGTTTCCTGGTCTGAGGAACTATTGGATTCCTGTTTTTGAAGAAAATCCGACTACCCCTAGGGAACACCTGGATCTGCCGGACATTTTTGCCAAAGATGATGAATGGAAGCAAAGAGAGACGGATCATTTCCATGAATCCTATCTCATCATGCCGTTTGAAAGCCCTGCTTATAAAAAAATGTTTTCATGCCTCCTGGAGGGACGTGTCCCAATGCTGATCCATTGCCTTGCGGGCAAAGACCGCACAGGCATTGGAGCCATGTTGATCCTCCTGGCTTTGGGGATTCCCGAAAGGACAATCATCGCAGACTATCTGCATCGATCTGCTGCCTATCAGGCTTATATCGATTTCCGCAGGAACCAGTTCCAGCAACATCTTGTCACAGATATTTCCCTGAAACACTTCTCCTTTTTCTTTGGAGTCTTGGAGGAGAACATCGAAGGATCGCTGAACAAGATACACAAAGAATACGGGACAGTTGAAAACTTTTTTCAGGAATCCTATCAGTTGTCTTTGGAAGACCTGGATCATCTGCGAAAAATGTATCTTCTCCCTTTAAAATGACGCAAAGAATGGCACCTCGCATTAAAACGAAGTGCCATTTTTCTTGTATTCAATTACCAATTGGTCGAGAAAGCCTGAGTGTTTTCAACAGCCTTGCAAGCCTCCAGGAGAGTTTCTGCAAAGGATTCCCGAATAGACAACCCCATTGGTTCATCATTGACATACACGAGAAGTGTTCTGGATTCACCGCTGAGGAGAGACACACTTTCGCTCCCTCCGTTTTTAAGTGTAAAGACGATCCGAACGACCTCCTCGCCTCCAGAAAGGCTGGAAACGTTCTGCGAATTGACAGAACACGCCAGAGAGTACAATCTAGAAAAATCTCCTTTGTTAACTTCTTTTCCGTTTATCGTGGCCGTACCATCGTCATGGACGGTTATATGGAAGGCCTCGCCATATGCAGTGATGCTTACTTCTGAAACATCATCCATGCGAGGTGCCATGACATAACTGGTCACCAGTGTTCTAGGCTGTACATCTAGCCAAGTCACCATATAATCCGCCACAATCCAGATGACATCCATTCCCTCTTTCATGGCATAGTAGTTACCACCGGGTCCTAATGCGAGACGAATCGTAGAGTACTCATCATTATAACCCAAGGTCAAGACTGTCGTCGGATCATTTAGACCGCACGCCTCGATCTCTTCTTCGGTAGGTTGATTCTTGTATACCGATGAAGCGCAAAACTGCATGATACGGCTGAACACATTCTGTATAGCTGATGCCTGAGAGTAACCTTCTATAGGTGCTGTTTGATGATATCGATAACTATTTCCAGCCCCGTCTACATATGAGGGACTGAGTTGATCGATGTGATACTCCACCCCTTCGCCATTTGTGAAAGTGATGGAATGCGCGGTATCTGTCTCATCATTTCCGGGACGTGGGCTCTCGGTTTTAGGAGCGAGAAGTCTGTTCACGAGTGAATAACAATCCGCCAAAGCCGGAGAAAACTTGGACATTCTCGCCGTATAGACCGTATCAGGCTGTGTAGAAACAGAGAAATAAACATAGTTTTCAGTAGGAGCTCTAGATCCTACATGGATCTCATACTCTGTGCCGTCGTTCAAGCCCACCTTCATGACAGCCTGCGGATCGTCCAGACCATATCTGGAAAGATCTGCATTTTTATATTCGCTGTTTGCGTCAACAGAACATACAGCGTCTACCAAAGAGATATAGTTGCTTAATAACTGGGGTAAACCCTCTACCTTCTCACAGTAATAACCGATCTCATTATCTGCAGAATGAACCGTAAAAACGTCCTTTTGATTATAGACCTCGATCGATTGTATATCTTCCCGGTCGTAGGTCAGAACATGAATAGAATCCTCTTCCAAACTGGGATCCACTGTGTTGTTCGTCAAATAAAAGATGACACCTACTGTTACAGCGAGAACAGCGATCAAAGCAACTAATATAATCCGTTTCTGTTTCAATTACTTGTTTCTCCTGCGGTAATAAACGAAGATTCCAAGCGCAATAATGATCAACGGGACAACAGCGATAAATACGATGCCCAATATAGAAGCGGTTCTGCTTGATATGGACATATATCCGCCAAGGATGCTCTTCGCTGCAATCTCAACGCTCGTTTCATTTGGTGCCAATTGCGCCATGACGCCGACCATATACTCAGCGTTTCCTAAACTCTCAGTCGACAACATCGTGTCGTTAACAAAATAAGAAGTTCCAAAGACGACCAATCTGGATATCCTCTCTCCTTCACCTGAGACATACTCATACTGTTCCGCAACAGCTGCTGAATAGAGATCCCCATCACTTCCGGAGCGATACTTGGAGGAATCCACCATATCGATTGCCATGGATGTAGGACTGAAACTCATCAAAGGCGCTGTCCGAACGTTCGAAGAATTAACAAAAAGTATGGAGACAGGTCTTGTGTAAGGAGAAATTGATGGCAGTCCCGCACTGAGCGCTTTTGCACTGTAGTTTTCCTCAAGGTATCCCGACAATGCATAGAATTGACTGTCCCCAAATGTGTATCTGGAATCTGTCTCTCCAATCACTTCCGTCGTGACGGCTAAGCCGTAGTTAGAAAGGAATGCTGTGAGGTTCGGAACATCCGGTTGTTCAATGGAAGTGAAATACAGAATACTCTTTCCATAATTTCCGCCATTTCTCATGAAATTCTCCAACTTGAGGATCTCTTCAGTGGAAAAATCCACTTTGGGAGCTACAATGACCAAACAGAGTGTGTCCTCATCTATATCCTCTGTTACAAGAGACACTGTAGACACTGTGTAGTTATTCAATCCAAGTAAACTTGTGAACTCCTCTGTCGTATCCTCATTGTGTCCCTTCGTGAAGGAAATATTATAGGATTCTCCCGAAGTCATGCTCATCATTCTGGAAGCTATGACAGCCTCCGCTTTTGAACCGGAGATCGAGCCGGAACTGGTGAAGAAAAACAGATCCGAGAAAGGCACTTCATAGAAACGCCCAGTCTCCGTGTTTTCCATGACCATATCCCCTTGTGTACATGCGATACCGGGATAGGACGCTGCGATTTCAGGGTTCTCAAGAGGATCGATATAGCAAACAGTAACTTTATCGTTTTCCTTTTCTGCCTGATCCAGAATGTATACGACCTGTGCACAATAAGGATTCAAGGTCTCATACTCTTCTTCCCCAAACAGCACTGTGACACGGATCGGATCTTCCAGTTTTGCAAAGATTGAACGAGCCTCTTCACTCAATTCAAATGCTTTGTCAGCGGTCAAGTCAACGAAAGCGTCTTTACGATCTGTCAAAAGGATGGATACATAATTGAGTGCCACTACTATGAGTAGGATGACTGCAGTAACCGTTGCGCCATACGCACCGATCTTGAATTTTCTGGAATTCAAAAACTTCATGACAGCTGTCCTCCTTTCAACTATAGCGGCGTCTTTCGAAGACGCGAGTCGTGAAATAGCAGAAGAGGAACATCACGGACAAGAAAAAGACAACATCTTTCAGTTGTATCACTCCAAGGGTGAAATCATAAAAGCGATTGTTGAACGAGATCGCATACAGGAAATTCCGAATAAAAGGAATATCCACGATCTCCGCTACATTGTCCAATATCCCAACGCTCAAAAGACATGCGAAAGTTCCGATAGCAGCAATGATCTGATTCTCAGTCAAACTGGAGATGAACATCCCAATGGCGATCATTGCACCGCCAAAAAGCATCATGCCAATAAATAATCCGATAGTCACAGGCCATTCAACAGATGTGAACGCAGACACCGTGATTCCGAACACCAAAACAATTCCAACGTTTATAGCATAGATGATCAAACTGGACAGGAATTTCCCCAGTACAAGTTCCCATAAAGAGATCGGTGCTGTCAATAACGCCTGATCCGTACGCAAGCGCTTATCCTCTGAGAAAAGGCGCATCGTCATGATAGGGATCAAAAACATGGATATTGTTCCCATGGCATTGAAAACATTGCGAAGTTCTGCAGTGGCCGTCAAAAGAACAGACATATAGAAATACCAGCCTGCCAAAGCCCAAAACGCGGCAAGCAGGATATACCCGATAGGAGAACTGAAATACGCCTTGAACTCCCTGCGAAGAATCGTACTCATATTATTTTGTCTCCTCCTTCGCAATCAGGTCTAGGAATATCTCCTCAAGTGTCATTTCTGCGAAACGAAGTCCAATGACATCCGCTCCGTTATCCACCAAGCATTTCGCGATCTGCGACCGAAGGTCTATGCGCTCTTCAGGAGTGACACGGAACTCATGTGCAGATTCTTCCTTCAGTCCGTTATAGGTAACTTCCTTCACCTTCGGAATAGATTCCAGATAACCTTGGATCGCCTCTTTATC
>JAFUBI010000146.1 GCA_017460285.1 Oscillospiraceae bacterium
CCCAAGGACCAAAGGGAAATCCACAAAAGGAGTCTGCCCACTCAGTAACCGACGAAACATATTGTAGTGTTGCCAGTCTCCGTTATATGGTGTGTACGAAATGTCGGTCTTCGCCTCAAGTCCCAGCGCAAACGCTACGATCAACGCAACGATAACGACCATGAAGAAAATTGCCAAGTCGATTCTCTTCTGTCTTTTCTTTTCCATAAACATTTTTCCTTCCCGTTCAGGATACCCTAATCATACTACAGAACCTTTACTATTTGCGCCTGGATTCATCCTGATTCACATTGTTTGCCCTTCTTTTTCTTCTGTCGCCCCCAAAGACAAGTGGAGTATAATAATGCATATCCATACGTTCGCATTTACCGGTTTTCTATAGCGAGGTCTTTATGCCACTTAAACATTTGCCCACTTATAAAAAGCTTTTCCTAACTCTTTTTGTGTTGTTCATTCCGTTCATAACAGTTCTGATTCCCGAAGCGATCCGCTTTGGTCTGATGAACTGGATGTTTTACGAATATATCCTGATCCGCTCAAATATGTGGATCTGGTCATATCTCGTTTTTCTTCTTTTATTCCTCGCACTGTTTGTGCTTACAGGCTCTCTTCCTTTTTCGTCAGGATTTCTTCTCGTTTTATCTTTGATCTTCGGTGTGGCAAACCTTAACACCCTCACCTACAGAAGCATGCCTTTCATGCCGAGCGACATCTATCAGGCAAAGGATGCCGCCATCGCAGTAAACAGCGGTTTTCTATCATTACGGGCAAAAGTGTTTGGTTGCTGATTGCCCTTGCCGTGGTCATCGTTGTTGCAGCCCATTTGCTCAAGATAAAACTGTCTTATCGCTTGTGGATCCGGCTCCTTCTTCCCATATTGTTCGTTCTTGCCATCTTTTTCATGATCCACTTTCTCTTTTACAACGAGAACTTCATGCTTTCTTGCGGCTGGATCGATAAAACGAACATGAGCGACTCCTATTATTACAACACTTTCTATACTCAGTTCATCATTGAGACCGAGTACTTCTTCCCGAAGAAGCCTACAAACTATTCCGAAGCGACGATGATGCAGATCGCAGACGTGATTTCTTCCTATGGAAACGAGACGGATGAACGGGTGGATATCATCGCCATTCAGGTCGAGAGCTGGCAGATGCTGGATCAGTATGACGTCCAACTCTCCGAAGATGTCTTCGCAAATTATCATCGCCTGGCAAACGAGGGTATCACCGGCTTCATGATTTCCCCAAAGTATGGTGGTGGAACTGCGGACATCGAATATGAGGCATTCACCGGTTTCACTTCTAACGATACAGAATCCATAACAACTCCCTTTAACATCAATATGCATTCGAATTTTCCCGGTCTGATCCGGACCCTGAAATCGAATGGCTATGGTGCATTCTCTGTTCACAGTTATACGAATTACCTGTATAACAGGAAGAACGCTTATCCTATGTTGGGATTTGACGAAAGTTATTTTAGCGACAGTTTTGTAGACCCTATAATGTCCGGTCCGTGGATCTCTGAGCAATCCTGTATTGAGAAAATGATCGAAGTCTATGAGAAAGAAGTCCCCAATCACGATCATGTCTTCGTGTATGGTCTGACAATGCAGAACCACACCCCTTGTGGAGGACGATATCCAGAAGAGGATCTCGTGGGAGTCACCAGTCCTGTTCTGTCTGACGAAGACATCCTGACTCTTCGGAATTACGCTACTATTCTCAAAGACATCGATTCCTCCATTGGATATCTTACGGACTACCTGTCTACACTTGACCGCAAAGTGATCCTTGTCGTCTGGGGCGATCATCAGACCGATGCAAAAGAAACAGACGAATCCGATGCTGTCCTGTCCCACACTCCCTTCTACCAAACTTACGATGAGGAGAAGGATTTCTACAAACTGCACACCACTCCTTACCTCGTTTGGACAAATTATGATCGGTCGAATGACGGGACATCATTGGGATATCTTGCACCAAACCGCATATTGGCTCAGTCACTAAACGCTTATAATGTGCTCATTCCCTCTTACTGGCATTATTTCATCGGCGAAGAAAAGTCCTACAAAGGGGTCACTGCTAACTACCTGATCACCTTTGACGACCAGATCCTTTTTGAAAAAAGTCCTGCCCAATTGGAGGAATACTCCACTAGAAAACTCATCCAATACGATGTGATCCGTGGCAAACAATATCTGGATCCATACTTGGATTGATGAATTTTTGGTTCTGCTTTCTTTTCCCACATGGTTCTGTACGCACCTAGAACACACTTGCAATCATTAGACTGAAGTATCCGTTCTAATATCAGCACAGACGCTTTTGATACGAATGTGTA
>JAFUBI010000147.1 GCA_017460285.1 Oscillospiraceae bacterium
CGTGTGCTCTTCCGATCGGACTGGTAAAGCCCATCGAGAGCGGTGTATACGAACTTAACGATAAGGTAATTGAAGATACCAAGAACCCACGTCTGCACCATGCTTGCAACCTTGGTTCGCTGATAGCTCTGAGCATAGCCCGTGAGATTAAGGGTTGTCGCGCCTTTACTGTTGATCCAGGTGTTGTTGACGAGTTAGACGATGTAGCACGCATAACAGGTCTGCCCGAGATGCCACACCAGACTATCTGGCACGCGCTGAACCAACGCGAGATAGCTAAACGTTACTGCCGCGAACACGACCTCAAGTACGAGGAGCAGGACCTTATTGTCTGCCACATGGGAAGCGGCATATCCTTTGCTATGCACCATCACGGACGAGCCATAGAGTGCAGCGATGCGTTGAGTGGCGACGGTCCGTTCTCTCCCTCTCGTGCAGGTATGCTGCCCACAGCAGCCCTTGTAAAGCTGTGTTATAGCGGACAATACACCGAGGCCGAGATGCTGCGTAAGATAAACGGCCATAGCGGACTAACAGCCCACTTAGGCACTAACGATGTACGCGAAGTGGAGCACCGTATAGCCGAGGGCGACAAGAAGGCAAAACTGGTGCTCGATGCAATGATTTACAGTATTTCACGCTGGTTGGCTTCGCTTGCTCCCGCTACAAACGGCCACGTTGATGCAGTAATCCTAACTGGTGCCATTGCCCACAGCAAATATGTTACCTACGGATTGCGCCAGCGATTGAGCTACCTTGCCCCTGTATTCGTTTATCCAGGTGAAGACGAACTCTTCAAAGAGAGAAACAAAGAGTATCAGAGAAAGGAGTAGCCTATGTCCAGTGAACCGATCCTTCAGATCCGCCATTTGTCAAAAACTTTTGGAACGAACCCCGTTCTGAAAGACATAGACTTTGACGTATATCACGGTGATGTTATTTCCATTATCGGTCCGTCCGGATCCGGAAAAAGCACGCTACTACGTTGTATAAACCTTTTGGAACGCCCTACCTCCGGATCCATTTTCTTTCGCGGAAAAGATATGACCATACTTGGAAACGAGGTATATTCCTATCGAGCCAAGGTCGGAATGGTCTTTCAATCCTTCAATCTGTTCGACAACCTTACCGTTTTGGACAATTGCACTCTCGGACAGATCAAGGTGATGCATAAAACTAAGGCTGATGCTGAGAGAGATGCCCTTCACTTCCTATCACGTGTTGGTATGGCTCCCTACTGCAATGCGAAACCCCGCCAGCTCTCCGGTGGACAAAAGCAAAGGGTCGCCATCGCCAGAGCACTGGCGCTGGATCCGGAAGTGATCCTGTTTGATGAGCCTACATCCGCTCTGGACCCTGAGATGGTTGCTGAAGTTTTGGATGTCATGAGATCCCTCGCAGAAGAAGGTACTACGATGCTGATCGTTACGCATGAAATGCTGTTTGCACGCTCAGTCAGTTCACGCGTGATCTTCATGAACGACGGTATCATTCAGGAGGACGGAACACCTGAAAAGATATTCTCTTCACCGTCCAATCCAGCTACAGCGGCATTTACTTCCTCTTTCTCCCTGAAGTTCGGAGATTGACTTATATCTTCAAAAAATTTTGTGAAGAACCAAAAAATGCGAGGCACAGCGCCTCGCATTTTCTTGTGTATCGTTCGTTTAAAATACGCCTTGCTCGACCATCGCTTCAGCGACTTTTTCAAACCCCGCAAGGTTTGCACCAGCTACCAGATCGTAACCAAGTCCGTATTTCTCAGCAGCTTCTACGCTCACCTTGTAAACATGGTCCATGATCCCTTTCAGCCTGGAATCCACCTCATCTGATGTCCAACTCAGCCTCTCACTATTTTGTGACATCTCAAGAGCAGACGTAGCAACTCCGCCGGCGTTCACAGCTTTGGACGGAGCTACAACAGCATGCTCCCTAAGATACGCCTGTGCTTCTGCTTCAGTGGACATATTGGAAACTTCAATATAATACTTCGTTCCATTGGCAATGATCTTTTTCGCCTCTTCGATGCCTACCTCATTTTGTGTTGCACAAGGCATCACAATGTCGCCTTTTACTCCCCATGGCTTTTCCCCAGGGAAGAATGGAACGTTGAATTTTTCAGCGTAATCTTTGATGGAACCCTTTGTAGATGCGCGCATCTCCAACAGATAATCGATCTTCTCATCTGTGGTTACACCATCCTCATCGTATACATATCCATCTCTTCCGGAAATGGTGACAACTTTTGCACCCAGTTGAGCTGCCTTTTTGCACACTCCCCATGTGACATTGCCATATCCAGACGCTACGATCGTTTTTCCTTCAAACTTATCTCCAAAGTGGCCAAGAACATTGAGAAGATAATAAACTGCGCCATATCCTGTTGCTTCAGGTCGGATCAGACTTCCGCCATAGGACAAGCCCTTGCCTGTTAAAACACCATTTTCAAAAGCGCCTTTCAGACGTCTGTATTCTCCGAAGAGGTAACCGATCTCACGACCACCAACTCCCATATCCCCTGCAGGAACGTCGACGTCCGGTCCTATGAAACGATACAGCCCCTGCATGAAGCTTTGACAAAAGCGCATGATCTCAGAATCTGACTTTCCCTGTGGATCAAAGTCGCTTCCTCCCTTTGCGCCACCTATGGGAAGTCCGGTCAGACTGTTCTTGAAGATCTGTTCAAAACCCAGAAACTTAATGATGCCAGGGTAAACATTCTTCTGGAATCTTAGTCCTCCCTTATACGGTCCGATCGCACCGTTGAACTGAAAACGATATCCGGTATTCGTGTGGTATGCTCCATTGTCGTCCTGCCAAACGACTCGAAACGTGAATTGCCTTTCAGGCTCGACGACCCGGTTAAGCAGGTCGTAACGTTCATATTCCGGATGTGCGTCAACCAATGGTTCTATCGATATCAAAACCTCTTCGACAGCCTGAATAAATTCTGGCTCGTTCGCATATTTTCTTTTAACGTTTCCGATTACTTTCTCAACATAACTATTCATGGTATTTTCTCTCCCAATTCCTCAACAAATTACTTCAAAATCCAAAAAACAGGTCACCATACACGGGGAAAGGCCAGTACTCTGAAGAGACCTGAATCTCAGCAGCATCTGTTTCCGTCCTCAGACGCTCCATCAACTCAATGACATCCTCTTTAAGGAAGTGTGACAGTTCAATTCCTGAATCGAAACTTGCTGCACTTGCCAAAGCGGTCTCAAGTTCTTTTACAGTCGATTCTATCTGATCCATACGGTCTGTAAGCATCCTGACCAATTTCATCTCATATTTGCATTCAAGTTCTGGAATGAGCATCTTCTTTGCATTTGTATCTTGCGCAACTCTGCCTAAATAAGTCCCGACCGACGGCAGGATCTGCCTCCTAACCATATCGACCATCGTTCTCGCTTCGATAAGGATCGTTTTGCAATAGATATCCAAAAGGATACCATACCTCGACTGCAACTCTGTTTCTGAATAGACCCCCATTCTCTCCAACATCTTCCTGTTCTTCTCTTGGACAAGAGCAGGAAGACAATCCGGGGTCGTCCGGTCATTCGTCAATCCTCTTTTCTCCGCTTCAAGGATCCAACTGGCATCATACCCGTTTCCATTGAAAACGATCCGTCTATGATCCCGATAAGTCGTCCGAATCAATTCATAAAGTGCTGAATGCAGATCTTTTTCGTTTTCCAAATGATCCGCAAAATCGCGAAGCACATCCGCCACTGAGGCATTTATCATCGCATTCATGCATCCCAGCGTATCGGACGAGCCTGGCATTCGAAACTCAAACCGGTTGCCTGTGAAAGCAACAGGAGATGTCCTGTTGCGATCCGCAGTATCCTTTGGGAACCTTGGGAGCGTGAGTACTCCCAGTTTCATTTCTGTCTTTTCTGTACCTTCATAGGGAAGTCTCTTCTCAATTGAGTCAAGGATCCCTGTAAGTTCTTCTCCAAGGAATATGGAAATGATAGCTGGAGGTGCTTCATTCGCTCCGAGACGATGGTCATTTCCAGCAGAGGCGACACTCATACGTATCAGGTCCTGATACTCATCCACAGCGCGGATAACCGCAGTCAAAAACAGAAGGAAGATCTCATTCTCATGGGGAGTATCTCCGGGGGATAACAAATTTTGTCCCCAATCCGTTGAGAGTGACCAGTTGTTGTGTTTCCCGGATCCATTTACCCCAGCGAAAGGTTTCTCATGCAACAAACACACCAAGTTATTCCGTTCCGCTATTTTTTGCATGACTTCCATGGTCAGCTGGTTGTGATCCACCGCTATATTGGCAGTCGAATGGATCATAGCCATTTCATACTGAGCAGGTGCCACCTCGTTGTGCTCTGTCTTTGCATATACACCGAGATCCCATAACGCTTCATCAAGTTCTTTCATGAACGCTGATACCCGTTCAGGAAAAGCGCCGAAATAATGATCATCCAGTTCCTGTTCTTTCGGAGCCCTGGAGCCAAACAGGGTTCTCCCTGCATATACCAGGTCTTTCCTTTTACGAAACAGTTCTCTGTCTATAAGAAAGTATTCCTGCTCGACACCAACGGAGGGGGTCACTCTCGCTGTGACTTCATCGCCAAAAAGCCTCAGGATCCGCACTGCCTGCTTGCTCAGCGCATCCATCGATCTCAACAAAGGCGTCTTTTTGTCCAGAGCATGTCCACTGTACGTACAGAACGCAGTTGGAATGCACAAGGTATTATCCTTTATGAACGCATAAGAGGTGGGGTCCCAAGTTGTATATCCTCTGGCTTCAAAAGTCGCTCTCAGCCCTCCGGAAGGAAAACTGGAAGCATCCGGTTCCCCTTTGATCAGTTCGCTTCCGGAAAATTCAAGGATCGGTCTTCCTTTGGGATCTATAGAAAGAAAACTATCGTGTTTTTCGGCTGTAACTCCTGACATCGGCTGGAACCAATGAGTATAATGAGTCGCACCGTGTTCGATCGCCCAGTCCTTCATAGCCGATGCTACCTCATCCGCTATGGATGGGTCCAAACTTTTTCCCTGCCTTATGGTCTGCTGCAGCGACTGATACACTTCCTGCGAAAGCGAATTCCGCATCGCATCATCATTGAATGCCATCGAGCCAAATCTCTTTGTACTGATCACTGCAGCCACCTCCTTAAAATCCACAAAATATGGGCACTGTAACGGGAGTCACAGACACCTGTTTCCAGTGCCCTAATTAGGGAAAATTATACTTTTGCGATTTAAAGTTGTCAATTGCTAACGACGCCAAAATATAGCACTTCTTTTTCTATAGTTTTGTGCGTTTTCTACTTTGATGTAGGTGTTTCTTTTTCTAAAGCGAGGAGTTTCTCACGAAGCAGAGTCCCCCACTTTTCTATCTCCTCTTTGATAGGAGAATGCGCAGATTCCTCAAAAGCCACCCACTCTTTATAAGGCGCTTTCAGTTTTTCGAACCAGGGGCGAACCAATTCCGTCGGAGTGTTTTGATCGTGATCGCCCTGAAACATAAAGACAGGCACGCTTAATTCCGTCAGTGTCTCATCGAATTTGAGCTTGATGATGTCCGCCCAGATCTTCTTCAAACTATGGAAAGAACCCATATAATAGCGATAAAGATCCGGAATGATGCTGTACTCTCCGCTCGTCAGGAAAGGCTTCAAAACGGATTTATAAATGTTCTCCTTTTCCTTGTAGCATCCTCCACCGAACTTTGTCATGTAGTTGCGTTGGACCATCAGTGCATCCAGCCCGCCAGCATATAGACCGTCGATAGGCGCTCCGATCTTAGCAAGATCTTTGAGTGCTTTCTGATCGCCATGTTCTTTTGCGTAATCCACGACAAAATTATAACTGAGCAGTTCATTTAAAGGTCCGTTTATAAACTGTCCCATTCCCACATAAGCTGCTATATGCTCGGGATGTTTTGGCAGATACAAGCAGGACAAGGTCGTGCCCCAACTATGGCCAACGATGTAGATCTTCTCTTTGTTAAACCGCTCACAAAGATACAGAACCACTTCATGCATATCTTGGACAACCTGATCCAAAGACATGGGATCGTTTACTTTTGCCGCCCTATAACTTTTGCCCGCCATTCGCTGATCCCAGCATACCATGACAAAAGAATCTGCCAAATACTGCGACTGATCCGGCATGACCCAAGACCGATCACACACACCAGGACCGCCATGAACGAACAGCAGGACAGGTGCCTTCGGATCATTTCCGCGAATGTGTATATTCTGCACATCACCGTTCACGTTGATATCCAGCACTTCATCCAATACATACTTTTTCTTCATCGATACCCCCTTTCTCCGCAACGAGTTATTTCCCCCAAAATTCTTTTCTTGTTTCATCGACAACGACACCAGCTAGAGCAAGTATCGCTATGATATTCGGAATCGCCATGAGCCCATTCAAGGTATCTGATACCCTGTATGCCAATCCGAGAGGTATGGTCGCACCGTATGCACAAGCAATGACGAACAACACTCTATACCAAATCGAATACTTCTGAGTGCCAATAAGGTATTCAAAACATCTGACACCATACAGAGACCAGGAAACCATTGTTGTGAAAGCAAATAAGACCAGCGACACTGCCACGCTGATGCTTCCCAACTTGTCACCGAACACACTTGAAAAAGCAAGGATAGGAAGCACGTTTTTATCTCCAGTGACGTATTCGATCGGTACTCCACTCATTAACACTGCCAAACAGGTGATCGTGCAGATCACGATCGTATCGAAAAATACTTCGAACACTCCAGACATGCCCTGGCGGGCTGGGACCTCTTCATCTGTTCCAGCATGAGCGATAGGAGCTGATCCCTGACCTGCCTCGTTTGAGAACAATCCTCTTCCTATACCGCTTGTCATTGCATTCTTCAGTGTGATCCCTACAGCTGCACCAACAACGGCTTTCGGCTGAAAAGCTCCGGCGAAAATGCTTGCTAAAACCTTCCCGAGGCTTCCAATATTGAGGACGATGACGACCAATGCAAACACCAAATAGATCACGCTCATAAAAGGAGAGACATTTGCTGCGAACTTGCCGATACGCTTCAATCCTCCAATGATGACTAGAGCCAAAATGGCTGCTGCTAGAATACCAACCGTCACAGCGATGGTTTTTTCAGTCTTTTCAGAAATAGGACCAAAAGCACTGACAGACATTTGCACAGCACTCACCACAGAACTGATCTGTGACAAACATCCTATCCCAAAAGCTGCGCAAGTCCCCGCAAAAGCAAAAAACACCGCCAGCCATTTCCACTTTTTCCCCAGACCATCTTCGATATAAAACATCGGTCCGCCGACACGATCGCCCTTGTCATTTCTTCTTCGATACCGAACTGCCAGCAAGACCTCGCTATACTTTGTTGCCATACCGAACAAACCAGACACCCAAAGCCAAAACACAGCTCCTGGACCTCCTGCAATGATAGCTCCGCTGCATCCCACGATGTTTCCTGTTCCAACAGTAGCTGCCAATGCAGTCGCAAATGCCTGGAAAGGAGTCACCTCTCCTTTTCCTGCATCGTCTGATC
>JAFUBI010000148.1 GCA_017460285.1 Oscillospiraceae bacterium
CATAACCGAAGGAAAGTGCGTCTTTTATCAAGACTCAGTGAGTATCCAGGCAAAGATCGTGAATGAGAACCGTTTTCAGATACATGCCATGGTCTATAACCTTTTCAATTGGTTCCGCGGGCTTGTATTGCCGAACTCCATGAGAACACAACAAATAGATACGATCCGACTGAAACTACTGAAAGTAGCAGGAAGATCGATTCGCTCCGCACGATATAACGTGTTTAAACTGTGCAGTTCTTTTCCTTACAGGAAGGAATTCCTGGAAACTTTACAGAATATCCGTAGTCTCCAGCCACTGTTGGAATGAGGCTATGGGCGTTCTTTGACAAATGAAAAAAGGAATCTCTTCGGGCCAAGGGGCTATTGCGTTCAAATTCTGTTGAATTATTTACAGTGCTTATCATCCAAGAGGTTCGTTATTAAAATATTTGTTAGGTAGCAAGGCTCACTTTTGAGTTTTTGCTGTTCTATGAATAATTCAGGTTTATAGATGTTTTTCCGTTGTCCGGCTCTACTAACAGGTCTGATTGTTGGTATGTTAGTAGAAAAGTTTAGGTTAATCTCTCACTCGGAGGAATGAGTCCAATTCAGTACCGCCAGAGTTTGGGACTGTTATCTGCATGATAGGCGATGGACATTGATGGATAAATGGTCCAAGAAAATGTCCGCACCCCGTATCTGTCGAATTTCTTTGTCAAACTAACAATTTGGAATATAATCAACATATGCTTTTTCTGAAGGGATCATCTCATTTTCTGCGCTGACCGTTTCTGCTCAGTTTTCGCATATGATTGTTCTGTGATATTTACTATTTCTTCCGTCAATTCCGCTTTTATGCCAGCTGCGGATAAGGCTTGACGAACTCCGCATGCTGGGCATATTGGCGTTTTGTTATCTATCCGGGATACAGAGGAAGAAACATAATAGTTGCTCTGTCTTTTGAACTTTTCGCTCAAAGTACCCAAGAAACCAAAACGATAAAATACGCAAGTGTTATTTCCAATCCTACTCTTTCCACCATACGTTTTGGACATGATGCGGTATTCTTTTTTCTTCCGGGGGCAGTTTCATATAATCGCCATAACGAACCGTCAAAATCTCGTGATACTGATGCGGAATGTAGAATTCTGTATCTTCAAACACATGCAAATCCCTTGTTTCAAACCATTTTTTCTCAAATATCATCTTTGTGGCCTGATATGTAATATATCGTCCTGTTTTCTTGTCCTTGAAATACGAAGAACTTTTTTCATAAGAGTCCATAAACTTTTTGGTGCTGAACAAGCCAAAGAATCTTGCCGCCAGCGCCTTAACCCCTGTTTCTACAGTTGGTTTAACATCGGATGCCAACATCATCTGTCTTTTCATCCAGGTCCAATTTACCCAGATTTTCGCTAACAAGTTTGAGTCCGGAACATTATCAAGAGGCCAAATATCTACAAACACACCGATCCGATTTGATCTTTTGTAATCCGTTTCAATTAACTCTGTTCTTGAATCGCAAACCTTCATCATATCTCTGGGAAGGTAATACTCATCGCTATGAGGTCCCGCTAAATAGAGTCCATAACGCGCTCCCCACTCAGGGAATTCCTTTTCGAATCGAATATAATCTAAACGCGGAACATGAATATCAATGTCATCGTCCCAAGGAATAAAACCATCGTGACGCACTGTCCCTAGGAGGGTTCCATATGCAATATAATAAGTAATTCCCTTTTCCTCACAAAACTGATGTATTAGCTTCATCATGTCTAATTCGATGGTCTTTAATGTTTCTAAATCGGTTATTTCTCTTCCCATGTCAAACCTCCAACAAATGGAAATTGTAGCCAAAGCGTAGGTGCTTAGCATATGCTGAGACTAGCCTCAACCAGACAGCATTAGTTATTACTTCAACTGACTTTATGCCCTATCAGAGTCCTTATTTCCTCTTCTGTTGATTATGAATATACATTTCCAATCCTACTGCACTATACATCTTAGCCCTAATTAACAATGCAGCAATTCTTTTGGGAATCGTTAAGTCTTTTATGTCTAATTCAGTTTTCATCTTCTGTATTGCAGGAATGTCATACCATTTTTGAACTAATTGCCTATACTCTTCTCTATCTACCGATCGATTAGGCTTTGCAACGTATGCTTCACCTGTAATAATCAGTGATTGATGGAATAAAAAATTCGCCCATAATTTTGTATCGATGCCATCTCCAACTGTTCTTTGTAACTTATCGATAAAAACACATGCATTTCCAATTGTGCGGTCAACACGCATACTATTGGTTATTCCATGGGGATCGTCTTTCATAACATATGTAGTAATTCCTAAGAAACGAATCTTATTCGCATTTCTATATACCCTGCAAGAAAACAATACGTCTTCATTTCTGCTAAGCTGTGCATCAAAAAAAAAATCAGATTCAATCAAAAAAGACCGACGGTAGAATTTCTCTTTACATCCAGACATAAATGTTGTTGCAGCCCCTGGAATTCCGGAAGAATAGGTTCCACCTGACATAACATATTTCAAGACGCTCACACCATCTAATATGTGATTTGGCATTTTAGAAAAAATCGACTGTTTTGTATCCCTTCCATCAAAAACAGCAGACGTGATAACTACATCTTCAGTCGCTTCAGATAATTCTTGCAGAACGACATCTAATGATCCACATACCACCTCGTCATCCGCATCAACAAAAGTAACCCACTCTCCATGGGATTCATTTAAAGCTCTGTTTCTTGCAGCTGATACTCCAGAATTCCTCTGGTGAATTACTTTAACCCACGGATACCTCTCAGCATATGAATCACATATTTCCCCACAAGCATCTGGAGAACCATCATCTACTAAGCTTACCACCTTCAGTTCTCTTCCCCAACACACGATGCTATCCCGACCTCCACGTATGTATTTGTCCTCATTGTATACA
>JAFUBI010000149.1 GCA_017460285.1 Oscillospiraceae bacterium
AGCAAACTCCCAATGATGAAGATCCGTACGACTATCTGGATTACTAAAATAATTCAACAAAAAACGACTGTGATTCCTCTAAAAAGGTCACAGTCGCTTTTCTATCTAAAGTTAACCTGCGATATCAGCAGGGGCTTCCCAGTAAGCAGGGTTATGAATGCAAGTCGCCGTTGGCATGTTGTCTCTTGTGTAATAACCCACTCTGGTGTTTGGACAACCTTCGCTAGCAAAGTCACCGGAATCTACGCAGAAGGACGCCTGAACGATATTGCCTGTTTTGGGGAAGTCTTTCGTTTCCAATCCCTCTGAGATCGTGCTCATAATGTTTTTCCAAGCATATTGCGTATCGAAGTGAATACTATACGGAAGCATAGGACCATTCTTATCATAGCCCATCCAAACCCCACAAACATAATATGGGTTTAATCCCATGAACCAGTAGTCGTTATTATCGGAAGATGTTCCGGATTTTCCTGCAAGAGGCATATCACTTCTGTATCTTGCTGTAGTACCCGTTCCTTCAGAAATTACACCTCTGAGAATATAATTCATGATTTCAGCTGTTTCCTCAGAGATTGCAGCACTCTTGGTCAAATAACGTGTCTTATCCAACATAACATCGCCAGACTTATCGCAGATCTGGGTGTAAAAATGAGGTGTTGTATAAACTCCGCCATCACCAAATATGGCATATGCAGCAGTCATTTCTAACACATTACAACCGTCCGTCAAACCACCAAGCCCCATGGAATAAGTGCGGTCTGTCAGATACATACCTCTTGCTTCGTCCCATCTAGAATCAACAAGGGTCGTAAATCCTAAAGAGGATGTCAGAAAGTCAAAAGAGAAATCAGCACCAATAAGATTCATGGTCCATACAGCAGTCGTGTTAAGAGACTGTGCCACCCCACGGAACACTGTAACTGAGTTGCCATACGTATTGGAGAAGTTTCTTGGCCAAGGTTTGCCATCTTCATCTGTGTTGTAAGGCTGATCGAAAATCAAAGAGGAATAGTGAATCTTCTTAAGTTCAAGAGCAGGTGCATAGACTGCAAGAGGTTTCATGGATGATCCGGTCTGACGGGGTGAATAGATCCGGTTTAAGCCCCTGCTGATCGTTTTCTCACGGATACCGCCTGCAACACCAAGAACCTCACCGTCGTAATTCATTACTACCATAGCGGCTTCGATCTGGTTTTCTTTAGGAGTCTCTCCGTCATCCTCATATTCAATGGAAGGCCAAAGTTCTGTATCAAACGCAGTTGCTTCTACTGTCTCTTGAATCTTCGGGTCAATCGTCAAATATATCGTCAAACCACCCTGAAACAGTTCATTATATGCTTCAGAGTAGGACATTCCCTTGATTTCCTGAAAATCCTTCAATACTTCTGTTATGACAGAATCTGTAAAGAAAGAATACACTGTGCTGCCAGAAGATGTACTTCTGTTGTTCTCATCAAATACCATGGCATCGCTCTGAGCTTTTGCCATATTGTACTCTCTCTCGGAAATCATCCCATAATCGTACATATTATATAAAACGTAATTACGCTGCCTGTGATTTTCATCAGGATTTAAATATGGATTATAGGCAGATGGATACTTAGTAATAACGATAATGGCAGCAGATTCTGCCGTTGTTAATTCTGAGGTATGTTTTCCGAAATAATAGTTCGCAGCTGCTTCGATACCAGCAACCTGATCCCCCAATCCAACTGTGTTAAGGTAGGCTTCCAAAATCTGCTCTTTGGAATAGTTCTTTTCCAATTCCAATGCACGATAGATTTCCCTCAGTTTACGGAGAACACCGCCAATACCAGATACGGCCTTATCTGAAGTAATGTTCTTGATGAGCTGCTGTGTAATTGTAGAACCACCCTGAGTGCTCTCGGACATACGATAGATGTACTCATTAATAAAACCAAAAGCTGTCCTCTTCCAGTCGACACCATGATGGGTCCAGAACCGTTGGTCTTCTGAAGCAACAACTGCCTTGATCAAACTCTGCGGCAAATCGCCGTACTCTACCCATAAACGGTTCTCATCGCTATACAAGCGCTCGTACTCATACCACTCTTCCTTTTCCTTGTCGAATGCCATAAGCCTCGTCGCATAACTCAGTTTGATCTGATTGATATCAAGCAGTTTGTTATCATCAGCAGTAGCATCCGCCAAGTACAACGCCGTCAAAACGCCAACGACACTTGCCAGGATGATCCCAAAACATGCAATAACGATGATAAAGCGCATCAAACCCTGCCAAAAACTGATTCTGGCTCTCTCAGGTTTTTCTTCGCGTTTCGCTCTCTTGCTTTCAGTTCTGTCTACTTTTTCTTTCCTCTCTTTTTTCACGGCTTTTCCTTTTTTCTTTTCTTTATTGAGAGTATCCCCTCTCTCTCCCTCGACCAGTTCTCCTTCGACAGAGTCTAAATCAAAGGACTCCTCGTTCTCAAAATCAACATCTTCCTGATCTTCAGAGAACTGAGAAAAAATTGCTTCATCCCCTGTGGGTACATAGGAGATCTTCGCAGCAGATCTCTCCTGCTCTTCTTCACCATCTTCGCGGGAAGCGGAAACAAACGACGACTCCTGGCGCAGTTCATCAAAAATCGCTTCCATCTCGTTTGTCGCCGTATGGAAAGACAGATCCTCAATAGAGTTTGTTTCTTCATCCACAGAAGAGAAAAAGATGTTGTTTTTATCTGTTGAGGTCATATCTTCTTTGTTGTCATCAAGACCGTCTTTTTCCAAGATCTTGTTATCGTCCATATTACCGGTAAACAACTTATGAACCATCACTAGAATTGTAGATGAAAGTTCAAAGTAATCTCCTTACTAAAATGTAACTCAATATGACATCTGTCAGATGAGCACAGATATTCCTATAGAATATACCACAAAACCTCTCGCTTGTTAATCCCAAACACAGGTATTAACAAAAATGAAATGTCATTGTAATATTTTGTTAATGCATTATAAGGATAAAAATATGAATAATAAGTTGTTGTTGCACAGTTGTTGTGCTGTATGTTCCTCACACGTGATCTCAGTTCTGGCTCAAGAGTATGATCTTTCTGTATTCTATTACAACCCCAACATCTGGCCTCGTGAAGAATATGAACACAGAAAATCAGAGCAAATACGTTTGATCAACACTGCCCCCTTTTGCTCAAACGTGAAATATTTTGATGAAGAGTATGATCACTCAGAGTATCTTGCATGTGTTAATGGGCTCGAGAAAGAGCCGGAAGGTGGGCTGAGGTGCACTGAATGCTTTCGAATGCGTTTAGAAAGAACCGCACAGTTCGCCAAAAAAAACAACTTTGATCTGTTTTGCACTACATTAACTGTAAGCCCTCACAAAAACAGCGAGATCATCAATGCTATAGGAGAAGAATTAGCGGAGAAATATGATTTAAGTTGGCTCTACTCGAATTTCAAGAAAAAAGACGGATATCTTCATTCCACACAATTGGCAAAAGAATATGATCTCTATCGGCAAGATTTTTGCGGTTGTGAATTCGCTTGGAGAGGGAGAACGCAAACTACATTCATGTAAAAAGAGAGCTCTAGGCTCTCTTTTTCATTCAAATTGAAATGCACCGTAACTCCAGGGTCTTATCTTAGCAACTTTACCATTGTCAAAAATATATGTGAAATCTCTATCGGAACGGTTCAGAATGAAGGCAACCTTTCCTCTTTCTGATTTTCTCCAGAATCCTACCACAGCACCTTCGGCTACAAAGAACTCCGTACGACTGTCACGTAATATCTCTTTCCACTGCGCATGTTCGTTTGCAAGTTTCTTTACATAGTCATTCAAGTTATGATCAATATTATCCCATTCGAAGTATCTGCGGCAGAAAGGATCACCATATCCCTGCATCCCAATCTCGTCGCCGTAGTAGATCGTTGGTATACCAGGTAGATAGAACAACAATGCATAAGCAAGCTTCATCATTTCGATCCCGCGAAGATAATCTCCTCTGGACAGTACGCGATCCGCGGCTTCATGCTTAGGTCTTGAAGCCGCAAAAGAATCTACTAACATATTGATCGCTCTAGGAGTGTCATGGCTGGAAAGCAAATTGAGGCACGTAGATAGCATTTCTTTTGGATAGTTAGAAAAGATCTTTTCGATCTCCGCTCGAAACAACTGGGCTTCACCATTTGAAATGAAATTCAGAATTGCGGTGCGAAACGGATAGTTCATTGTTCCGTCCAATTCGTATCCCCAGAAATATTTTCTTCTCTCACCATAACTGATCTTATTGCTGGCATCTTCCCAGACTTCTCCGATCAGGATACCTTCAGGATCTCTTCTACGAATCGCAGTTCGAATCTTCTCTATAAATACATCCGGCAATTCATCCGCAACATCAAGTCGAAATCCAGATGCTCCTTTTGACATCCAATAATCGATCACACCGTCTTCCCCGGTGATAAACTCCACATACGAAGGCTCAAGTTCTTCTACTTCCGGGAGCGTCTGAAATCCCCACCAAGACGCATAACTCTTCGGCCATTTAGTAAACCTATACCAATCATAGTATGGGCTTTCCTGACTTTGATATGCTCCGACAGAGTCAAATCTTCCATATTTATTAAAATATATACTGTCGTCACCTGTGTGACTGAATACACCATCCAAGATGATTCGGATTCCAACTTCTTTGGCTTTTTTACACAATGATATAAAATCATCAACTGAGCCTAGTTGCGGATCTATCGTTTTGTAGTCCGATGTATCGTATCTATGATTTGAAAAAGCAAGAAAGATTGGGTTCAGATAGATTATAGATACATGAAGTGATGATAAATAAGGAAGCTTCTCTTCTATTCCCTTTAAAGTCCCACCATAAAAATCATTGTTTTTAACAACCCCATTCTCATCAGACCACCAGATCGGCTTTTCCTTCGTATCTTCGTGATAAACCCTTCCAGTAATTTTCTTAATCGGTTCCGTTCTGTAAAAACGATCCTGGAATATCTGGTATGCAATCCCTCCACGAAACGGTTCAGCTGCTAAATAGTCTCTCGAATAAACATTCTGTTGAAAACAATACTCTGTAGGTGCATATCCGATCATTTGATTATCATCAAATTGGAGATAACCGTTACGCGGAGAAAAAAAACTATAAAAATATAACCCTGGGCTGTTAAATCTATAGTGAATATATAGATTGCTCCCAGAGCAACTCATGGGGAGATATTCAACAGAACTCTCCCCATCTTTTTTTACGATCAATGCAATATCATCCGAACCTATGCCCTTAAGTTGCAACTCAACATTGCTTTCTGCTCGTATAGCGCCTAAAGGCATTTTTACTGCATAAACCTGCGCCATAAACTACACTAAAGGCTCCATTTTCCAAATCGTATCTGCATACTCCGTCACAGAGCGGTCTGCTGAAAAGATACCAGAAGTGGCTATATTTGCTAACGACTTCCTCGCCCAACCAATCCGGTCTGCATACGCCTTATCTGTTTCAAGTTGAGCTCTGTAGTAATCATCAAAATCTCTCAATACCATGTATCTGTCTTGACTCTTCAGACTACCAAGCAATTCGGGGAATTTGTAGCCCAGTGCTCCGCTCTCAATGAATTCAAAGACCTCCTTCAAAGCTGCGTTGCTTTGATAGATCTGATTTGGATTATAGGATGCTTGCTCAGAGAGCACTTGTTCCTTAGTCATGCCAAACAGGAAGAAATTGTCTTCACCAGCAGCATTGCGTATCTCAACATTGGCTCCATCCAGAGTTCCAATCGTGACTGCCCCATTTAGCATCAGTTTCATATTTCCTGTGCCCGAAGCCTCAGTACCTGCCAATGAGATCTGCTCAGAAATATCCGCTGCTGGCATCAGCACCTCAGACATACTCACTCGGAAATCAGGTAAAAATACAACACGAAGTGTATCCTTCGTTCTCTCATCCTTTTCCAGGAAATCACTCAATACACAAACAAAGTGTATCATCTCCTTAGCCATAAAATAGCCAGGAGCAGCCTTTCCACCGAAGAAAAACACTCTCGGAATATAATCGAATCCATTTCCGTTGGTAATATCCAAATAGCGGCGCACAACTGCCAGAGCATTCATATGCTGCCTCTTGTATTCATGGAAACGTTTAACCTGAACATCAAAAACAGCTTCTGGATCAAGAGCTACTTTCGAAAAACCGCCTGCATACTTAATGAAAGTCTTTTTGTTTTCATATTTGATCGCATTAAGGTGAGCCAAGACGTCATGATTATCCGAATATGCAAGAAGATCCGACAAACGGGAAGCGTCTTTCTTAAATCCCTCTCCGATCAATGAAGAAATATAATTCGAAAGCCCTTTATTTCCTTCAAGCAGCCATCTTCTATACGCAATCCCGTTTGTAACGTTGACGAACTTCTCAGGAGTCCTATCTGCGAAATCCTTAAAAAGCGAAGTTTTAACAAGGTCGCTGTGAAGTTTGGAAACGCCATTCACATTGTGAGAGACAAATGCACAAAGATTTGCCATTCTCACTTCACCGTTATGGATAATACGGATCTTAGACAGCGTATCCGGATCACATCCAGCCATTTCCCTCTCAAGAGTCCTGTCTATTTCCTGAATGATCTCATAAACTCTGGGAATACAAGTCTTTACAAGTTCTGCATTCCAACGCTCAAGCGCTTCACTCATCAAAGTATGGTTTGTATATGCAAAACACCGTCTTACGATATCGAACGCCTTATCCCACCCATATCCACATTCATCTAACAAGATACGCATCATTTCCGGTATCGCCAATGTGGGATGAGTGTCATTCACGTGAATAGCGACCTTCTCCGGAAGAAGATCAAGGTTCCCATCATAACGTGCCAGATGTTTTGAGATCAGGTCCTGCATGGATGCACAACACAAAAAGTACTGCTGACGTAACCTGAGCAGTTTACCATCAACCTGGTTATCATTGGGATAAAGAATCTTTGTGATCAGTTCAGCAGTGCTGTTTTTAAGCATCGCTGCGGCATAATCCCCTCTGTTAAAACTCTCCATGTCGATTCCCGGAGATTCCGCTTTCCAGAGCCTCAATTTGCTGACAGAAGGAGAATCATATCCGCTAATAAACATATCATACGGGACTGCGCGAACCACATCGTAATTGACCTGTTCTGCGTGGTAGTATTTTCCGTACCACTGGCTGAGAACTTGTCCTCCAAAACGCACTTCGACAGCCTCATCGCTTCGCTGTTCGAGCCAGACTCTTCCGTAAGGAAGCCATGCGTCAGGTAACTCGATCTGTTTTCCCTCTTCTATCTTTTGCTTAAAGATTCCGTACTCATACAGCAAGGAATATCCGGTAGCTGGGTAATTACATGTTGCCAATCCATCTAGATAGCATGCTGCAAGTCTTCCCAGTCCTCCATTGCCTAAACCGGCATCCGGTTCAAGGTCATACAATTGTTCCAGGGAGATACCGCATTTATTTACCGCTTCTCTTGCGATATCTTCCATTCCCAGATAAGTCAGATTGTTGTGCAGAGACTTACCTATCAAAAACTCCATAGAAAGGTAATATACCTCTTTTGCCCCTTGATTCGCGGCTGCTAAAGAGGCTTCTGCTCTCATCTCCGATAGTATATTTCTAACGATCTCTCCGAGGACAAAATAAACGTTTTGTATTGTGGCACTAGTTGCAGCAACACCATATTCCGTCTTGATTGCCTTTTCAATATCGCTAAACAGTTGCTCCGAGTCGTTGTATTTTTTATTCGTTACCATTCAAACCTCAATAATGTATTATCATTTTCAAACTGTACGCATATTAGCATAGAATCGCAAATTTGCCTTATACAGTATTGTGTAATATAGCACAAGTAGGCATGCTCAATCAACCAAAACTTTCGTTGATTTAGCCATATCGCTGTAATATAATTTAAAAAGATATGTATACTAAACATGTATATAAGGAAAGGTGTGACCATCATGGCAAATAAAATTACTCTCAGTATTGCCGGCTTCAATCTTATAGTCAACACAACTGAGGACGAAGATCACGTTCGCAAACTCAATGCGACACTAAATGAGGATCTATCTCAAATCCTGCAAAGCAATCCTTCTGCTTCAGTCACAAATGCTGCTTTATTATGCTCATTAGATTATTTGGATCGCTATGATAAGGCTACACACAGCGCGAATAACTTAAGAACACAGATTAAGGATTACCTCTCAGAAGCTTCCAACGCCAAACTCATGTATGACGATGAGGTCAAGAAGAATGCTGAACTCGTAAAAGAAGTTCAAACTCTGAGAGCGCATGTCACGAAACTTGCCGCTGATGGCGCTAATGGGTCTGCTAATGAGGAAGCTCTTCGTAAAGAACTTGACTCCGCTAAAGGTGATGCCGAAATCGTACGCAGGCAGTTGAAGGAACAATTAGATCAAAACAGGAGCCTCCTTGATCGTTCTGCAGCTCAATCCGAACGTCTTTCCAAGATGGAAGCCGAAAATCAGCGTCTCGCCTCTTTGCTTCAAACCGCATCTACGAAACTCGA
>JAFUBI010000150.1 GCA_017460285.1 Oscillospiraceae bacterium
CCGGCAGTTGATGTTAAAACGTGAAGTATATAGGTATGACTTTAGGCATGTGGGTGTGGTTTGAAAAGTCTTTTGAGAAACAACTGACGAATGTAATGGGCTATGATCCCAACCTAGCAAAGGGGATCACAAGCAAGGCTAAGTTTGAATACAGAAAGATCCTGGATAAGTTGCCTGATTTTGAGAAAGGGGATCGCTTTCAGATGAACATCGTGAGTTGTGCGATGTTTAGTGCGTTTCTGTTGGCCATGCCCACTTTGCCTTCCGTTGAGAAAGCGATCGCTTTCTACAGAGAGGCGATGATGACAAAACCCATGCACTGGTTTTGCCGGCAGAGCGGCAAGAAAAAGTTCACGAAATCAGATATTGAGGGTCTACGAAAGGTGGAATCTTTCAGGGCTGCCGACCGAAACCCATATTCCTGGAATATGGAACTGCATGAGTACACAGATGGCAGTGGATATGAAGCACGTTTCACGAAATGTGGGATATGCACATTAATGAATGAATTGGGCCTGCATGATCTGATCCCCGCCATGTGCAGGCTGGATTATACGATGTCAGAAGCGGGAGGAACTACGGAATTTGTGCGAGAGTATACGTTAGCTTCCGGAGGACCTTACTGCGATTGTGGATATAAGAGGAAAAGTTAGGAGAGGAAGATGCGATATCATATTGAGAAAAACACTGTGCAGGAGACATTGATCATTCCTCTGTTCGGGAGAAAAGTGTGTTCCGATCATTTTCCACAACTCTTCAAAGATGAGAATGCAGAAAGGATATGCAACTCCATCGATTATGATTTCTCCTCCAAACAAAAAATGATGGAATCTCAAGCGGGATTGTTTGGCGCTTTGGAGGTTGCACAAAGGCATTACGACCTCATGTGGGAGGTCAAAGACTACCTCAGGAATCATCCGCGGGCAGCTGTTGTAAACATGGGATGTGGATTGGATGATACCTTTCAGAAAGTCGATAACGGTACTTGTATTGGTTATAACATCGATTTTCCGGATGTAATAGAGGTGAGGAATGAACTGTTGCCTCCCAAAGAGCGGGAAGAGAATCTTGCGTGCGATCTGAATGATTATTCATGGATGGAACGGATCGACGCATCGGATGGCGCGGTCTTTTATGCGGCAGGAGTTTTCTATTACTTCCGAACAGACGAGGTGAAAAAACTGTTTTCCGAATTAGGCAATCGTTTTCCTGGTGGGGTGGTGGTTTTTGATAGCTGCAACCGGATCGGCGCAAAGATGATGCGAAAGACTTGGCTAAAGGAAGCAGGTATCACGGACGTGAAAGCATACTTTTCCGTGGATAAGGTTGATGAGCTCAACGATTGGGACACAAATTTTCAATCGGTTAGCGGAAAGAGCTATATGCGAGGGTACAGGGACATCTGGAGGGATGTTTCGTCGTTTCACAAGGTGATGCTGTGGTTCTGTGATCACGTCGTGAATATGAACATTGTAAAGATCGAGTTGTAAAGAGGGTTGGGGAGCGATTTCCAACCTTCTCGCTTTTGCGCATCAGTCATTGGAACTGTCTAATTCCAAAGGGATTTGTTACAATACTGTTAGAGGCTACCCGTTCATTCAGCCGTCTATAAAGCTGTTGTTACAGAGAACAGAGGTGTACCCATGGAAGTTACGAATTTGCGTTGCGAATATATGGTTGACCCGATCGGCTTGGGGAATCGTACCCCAAGGATTATGTGGAACGATGATAACATTACTAAACAAACTGCTTTTGATCTGGAATACACGATAAACGGATCAAAACAGACTATTCATCGGGATACAGATGAGATGTACTTCGATTTTCTCAGACCTCTGAACAGCAGAGATATCGTGGAATGGAGAGTGCGGATCTATGACGAAAACGGCGACATGAGCGAGTACAGCGAGACTGCGCGTTTTGAGATGGGACTTCTTGAAATCGACGATTTTAAAGCTAAATGGATCTCTGGAGACTATAAAGCCGAAAAAAGGAAGAGATACCCTGTGGATTGTTTCCGCAAAGTATTTGCTGTAGACCGTCCTGTCGCCAAAGCGCGTGTTTATGCGAGTGCATGTGGTCTGTATGAATTGTGCCTCAATGGAAATCGTGTAGGTGATTTTGTTTTCGCCCCAGGTTCAACGGATTGCAACAAGAGGATCCAGTACCAAACCTATGACATCACCGATCTTCTGAAAGAAGGGAAGAATACTCTGACAGCGCTGCTTGCCGATGGCTGGTATCGGGGATCTATTGGGGCGAAGGGAAGAACAAACACTTACGGTGCAGAGAGCAAACTGTTTGTCCAGATGGAGATATTGGAAACGGGTGGAAATGTTCAGTATGTCTTGAGCGATAAGTCTTTTTCATGGAGCAACGATGGACCGATCCGTTTTGCGGATCTGAAGGATGGGGAAGTAGTAGACAACACCCTTTTATCTTGCTACAGCGGAAAGGCAAGAGAGTGCGACTTCAGAGCCAATCTGACAGCATCCGACAACTTTGCGGTCAAAGAGATGGAATACTTTCATCCAACAAAGCGCATGATCTCGTCCACCGGAAAGCAGATCTTTGAATTGCCTTTCAATATTGCGGGTTACATTTCATTTGCGGTCGACGGGCACATGGGTCAAAAGGTCGAAGTGGTCATGGGAGAGATGCTGGATGAGAATGGTGATATCAGCCTTAAAAATATCCAGACAGTGACGAATGGCAAGCCGAGCCCGCTTCAGACGGTGCGTTTCTTCTGTAAGGAGGGGAGAAACGAATACAAGAGCAAGTTTTATTTTGGAGGATTCCGTTATCTCTCTGTTGATTCGGAGATCGAATTCAATTGCCAAGATATCCAGGGAATCACTTTATACAGTTGTTTTGAGGAGACATCAAAGTTTAAATGCTCCAACGAACTGATCAATGTTTTTTATGAGAATACGCTGCGATCTCTGAAGGGGAACTCTATCGATATCCCGACAGATTGTCCGACTCGGGAAAGGATGGGATGGACCGGAGATTCTCAGATCTTCTTTAATACAGCTTCTTACCTTACCAATTACGCTCCATTCGCGCGCAAGCATGTCAGGGATCTGTTTGACCGCCAGTGGAAGGATGGAAAATTGGCGCAGATCGTGCCGTATTCCAATGAGGACTGGTTCATGGATCCCATGAATGGATCTGTGGGATGGGCAGATGCCGGTGTTCTTATACCGTATCGGTACTATGAAAAGTATGGGGATGACCGCCTGCTGAAGGAAAACTTCGAGGGGATCAAGAAGTATGGTGAGTTTATGATCAGTCGCCTTGGGAAATGGGGCGGACTCTATGCTCAGCCGATAAAGGTGTCAAAGGAGAATAAGAAATATATCGCCAGTAAAGGGCAATCCTACGGGGAGTGGGCAGAGCCAAAGGATGTTCGTGCATTCGTTTGGTATGATTTCGCACAGCCGCATCCAGAGGAATCAACGGCTTATACCAGTTGGATCCTCGGAATGATCTCGGATATTTGCACGATGCTTGGGGATCCTAAAAATGCCAAGAGATATAAGAAAATCTCCGAAAATGTGAAAAAGGCGTACCAGGAGCTGGTGACTACTGAGGGGTTCAAACTGGATACAGATCGTCAGGCAAAACTTGTGCGCCCCCTCTACATGGATCTGTTGGAAGAGGAACAAACACAGTACGCAAAGGAAAGGCTGATCCAAGCTCTTGAGAACTATGGATGGAGACTTGGCACAGGTTTTCTGTCTACGCCCTTTATTCTGGATGTCCTCTGTGATATCGATAAAGAAGCGGCATACAGGCTATTGGAAAACGAAGAGATGCCTGGATGGCTGTATATGGCGAAGAACAGTACCGGAACTATCTGGGAAGGATGGGAGGGGCTTAACGCTGATTCCGGTATTGCTTCTTTGAACCACTATTCCAAAGGTGCTATGGTGGAGTGGCTTATCAGCAGGATGTGCGGGATCCGAGTTGAAGGAAAGAATCACTTCCATATCGAGCCCGTGATAGGAGGCAAGGAGACCAATGCTTGCGCGGAATATGACAGTGTTTATGGGAAGATCTGCGCAGGATGGATACTTGAGAAAAACAAGGTGTTCCTGACACTGGATATTCCTGGGAACACTACAGCTACGGTAAAATTCGGCGAATTGGAAGAGAATGTTGGCATGGGACACCACGAGTACGCGGTGGAGATATAAGGAGGACAGGATCGTGAAAGAGAGAATGAAGATAGCGCTGGCTGCTGCGGGATGCACCGCTTCGGCGGTGGTGATCGGACTTGCTGTCACTGGAAGGCAGACCGGTTGGGGACCTTTCGGCTTTCTCTTCAAAGGCTTCGAAGATGAAGTGAGAGCCATCGAGGAAAAGTACGATGCACAGACACGAAAAAAGGAGATCGTGTTTTATGGCGCGTCGAATTTTTAGACGTTGGACGGAAATGGAAAACGACCTTTCCGGTTATCCAGTTCAAAATCACGCATTTGGTGGCAGTACCGATCATCTTCTTGTGCAATATGCAGACCGCATTCTGTATCCGTATGATCCCAGCATTGTTTTCTTCCAGACAGGATCTAACGATTATGTTCCTTTGGAAGGAACGGACGATGAGAAGATCGAAAGATGTATGGAATACAAAAAAGGGATGTTCTCTGTATTCCATGAACACATGCCGGATGCCAAGTTCGTGATAATGAGCGGTTTACTTCTTCCGGGTAGAAGTCAGTACACTTCCATGACACAGGAAATCAATCGGCAGCTTGAAGCGTTTTGCGAAGAGGAAGACTACCTTTATTTCGTGAATGCAGAAGCGATGACTTTCGACGGGCAGAATTATCGCACAGATCTGTTTGTGAAAGACGAGATCCACCTGAACCATGAGGGACAGTTGATATGGTGCGAGCAATATATACGTCCTCAGATCGAAGAAATTCTGCGGAATGCAGATTGGATTTTGTAAAGTATCTGTTTTTTAAAATGGTATAAGTAGTTTAAAAGTAGGAGCGCGACCATGTTCAGACGCAGTTTTCGACCATCCAACACAGAGGACGGGATCCAGAGATTAAAAGAAGCTTTGAGAGAAGCGGAAGCGGTAGTGATCGGTGCAGGCGCAGGTCTCTCCACTTCTGCAGGATACATATATACCGGAGAACGTTTTGATCGCTACTTCTCTGATTTTGCCCAAGAGTACCATTTCAGCGATATGTATTCTGGCGGTTTTTATCCGTATCCTTCAATGGGGGAGTTCTGGGCATTCTGGAGCAGATATATCTACATCAACAGATATACGAAAACACCTAAGCCAGTCTATGAAGAACTTTTGGAACTGGTAAAAGATAAAGATTATTTCGTGCTTACGACGAATGTTGATCACTGTTTCCAGAAGGCAGGATTTGACAAAAACCGTA
>JAFUBI010000151.1 GCA_017460285.1 Oscillospiraceae bacterium
CATCTCGAATCGTAATCTATCAACTGACTGAAGAGTCCCAATTCTATCTCCGACCATTTTAGAGGGAAGAATGATCTTGGGCTCATACGATATATACGATGGTTTCGATAAACCTGCCTTTTCCGAGGCATCGTCAATATGTGTGGGTGACCATGCCAGTTAATTGAGACTCCCACGGTAGTCTGACTTCAATATCTGAACACCTTAGCATAATGGTATCAAGCATGTTGTCCATGTTCCTAAAGCCATACGCCATGCGTATAGATAACTTGATCTTGTTGTTTATCGCCTCAATCCTGGCATTGGACAGGCGATGCTCAAGCGTAGCGATGATCGCATCGTAGTGTCTGCGGATCTTTCTTTGCAGTTCTACGAACACGGGGATCCTACAGTGCTGCGCCCACTTGATCCAGTGATCCAGCATGCGTTTTCCGTTTTCGACGTCCTGCTGGAAAACCAGTCGCAGTTCCTCCTTGAGGAGGTAGGCACGGTAGAGCCGCTTGTCAGATTTAGCGATCATCTCAAGTTGTGCCATCTGGGCTTCGGTAAGATTTTCCGGAGCCTTGCCAAGTGCATAGCGGGAGCCCTTGAGATCCTTTGCGGTAGTGTCCGGTGGTGCTACATCTTTGGGAGGTCTACCAGGGCTACGCTTAGGCGTTTTCGGAGCTTTCTTTTTGGCATCGCGCCAGGCTTCGCGACGAACATCATCGAGAGCCTCGCCTGCCCATTGGACCACATGGAACGGATCGAGGCAACGCTGTGCATCAGGGCAGAATTCTTTGAGACATTCTGCGATCCATTTTGCGCCGTCGCCGGAGACCAGCCTGATGGAGGCTAATTGTTCCGGTGTGAGAAGCTTGAAAAACTTGGTGAACACGCTTTTGCCGTGACCCTTGCAAGCCCATATGACCTTGCCCTTATCGTGATCAACGATAACGGTCAGGTATTTGTGCCCTTTGCGATAACTGGTTTCGTCAACACCTATGTTCACGAGTCCATCGAAGCGATGCTCAGGGTTCGGGTCGATATCCTTTTTCACACGGCTGATGATCGGTCCAACTGTGTGCCAGGATATCCGCATAAGAGCCGAGACCACCTTTTTGGGGCAGCTCGTTGCAAGCCATGTGACCTGTTGCTCGAACTCATAGGTGAAGCCGCTATCATGCCTTGCCCAAGGCACAGACGCTGTTACAACACCATGCTCAGGGCAACATACGCGAGGGGAGTTAGCCTCGATATATACGATATTGGTATTCCAGTCACAGGTTCTCCATCTGCGCCATCCGCGGCCATTGTCATACATGGGAGATTTCTTTCCGCATATGCCGCAGCGACACTGCTGACCCTTGGTTGGATGAACCCTGACGGACATAGATCCGTCGGAGTTAAAAACAACATCATCAATAGCTGTGTGCTTGACATTCAGTATCTTCTTGAGTATTGTTTTGGTAAGCATACATTCCTCTCTACTAAGTGCATAGATTTTCTGTTAAAAAAATCTTAGTAGAAAATGTATGCTTTTTCAAGCAAATTCAATGGTTACAGCGATTTAGTCACCCATACATGTTATCGAAGAGCCAAATAATTTCCACTCTTTCAATACTCATGACACAGTAATTAGCAACAAGTTCATTATCATACTCCTTGCAGCCAATTTCAAAAAAAGACAATCGTTTCCGGATATTCATTTTTGGGATTATCTGCGACTATCGACGTATTTTCCTTTTGACAGAGCTTTCGGCTAAATACACCCCTTCCGCTGCGCAAAGAACCAATAACG
>JAFUBI010000152.1 GCA_017460285.1 Oscillospiraceae bacterium
GAGAAACTCAAGGAAGGAATCCCTTTCTGAGGACTCTGCAAATGTAGCAAGCATCGCTCATGTGCTTGCTGAGATCTCGGTATCGGAATTTCATGCAGAAGATGTCAGACCGGAGCGCGTTGCTGTTACAGCGTTATATCACGACTTATCTGAGACTCTGACTGGGGATATGCCAACACCGGTAAAATACAGAAACGATGAGATCAAGAATAGTTATAAGCAGGTTGAGGCAGAGGCAGAAGAAAATATCGTGGGAATGGTCCCTGATTTCATGAGCAATTCCATGAATTGCTATGTAAAGGGGGAAGGCTTGACGCTTCACGAAAAACAACTGATCAAAGCGGCTGACAAAATTGGAGCATTGATCAAGTGTATTGAAGAAGCCCAAAGCGGAAATCGGGAGTTTACTAGCGCGGAGGAATCAACAAGGAAGGCTATTGAAGAGATTGAACTACCTGAATTGCATTATTTTACAGATCACTTTCTGCCTGCCTATTCCTTAACTTTGGATGAATTAATGAGAGAAATATTAAAAGAGGGGTAAGCCCCTCTTTTTAATTCCTCGAATATCCATATATCAGAACTTTTTCACACAATTCTTTTAATTCTAGATAGGAAGACACTGTCACGCAATCGTTTCGGATGGATGCTGCATTTTTGACACCTTTGAAATAATAAGGAGCATGTTTTCTCATTTCGCGGATACCGATATATTCACCTTTGTCTTCAATAGAGGCTTTTGCTTGGTCTAAAAGAACTTGAATTCTGTCTTCAAGGGAAACAGAACCTACGTGTTCAGGCTGACTCAGTTCAGAGAAAAGGAAAGGATTTCCTAATGCCCCTCTTCCGATTAGAATGCCATCGCATCCGGTCGATCGAAACATGCTTTCTGCATCCTGTTTGTTTAGAATGTCTCCATTTCCATATACGGGGATGGAGACGATGTTTTTTACATCCGTAATAACTTGAGGATCTATCGGAGGATAATACATTTGGTCACGTGTTCTAGCATGAACAAAGATCGCACTTGCTCCAGCTTGTTCTAGAAGTGGAGCGAGGGCAGGAGCTGTAACTGTGTGATAGCCTGCGCGTATCTTACAGGTAACGGGCAAAGCAACAGAGCGAACTGTTGCATCAACGATTTCATAAGCTAGTTTTCCATTCTCCATCAATTTGCTTCCAGCGCCTCCACCTGTGATCTTTGGTGCAGGGCACCCCATATTGATATCTATGAAATCCGGATGAAAATGCTCTTCTGCGAATGCTGCTGCGTAGGCAAAGTCCTGTGGATCGTTTCCAAATAGTTGAATGCCTATAGGTCGTTCGTCCTCGTTGAATTTCATGAGAAGTGGAGTTTTTTTATCTTTGAAACGGATAGCTTTTGCGCTTACCATTTCGGTAATAACAAATGATGCACCAAAAGACCGGCAAATATGACGGAATGCCATGTCGGTATATCCAGCCATAGGTGCCAACCCGAATCGCCCGATTATTTCTGTAATTGATTTGTCTTTTTGCATGACTGGAGTATAACACTTTTTAGAAAGAAAGTGTGATATACTGATGCGGTATAGGGAGGAGCGTCATGAAACTCTTATTGATCGATGGAAACAGCATACTGAATCGAGCCTTCTATGGTATCAAAACTTTGACCACAAAGGACGGACACTATACGAATGCAATCTATGGCTTTATGAACATTCTGCTTAGGCAATTGGAGGACAATCAGCCTGAGTTGGTCGCTGTTACGTTCGATCTCCCGGGAGGAACGTTCCGCAACAAGATGTACTCCGGTTATAAGGCGAACCGAAAGGGGATGCCTGCGGAACTGGCGGAGCAGATGCCTGTAGTGAAAGAACTTCTTTCTTTGCTTGGTTATGCTGTCGTGACTTGTCCTGGTTATGAAGCAGATGACATTCTGGGGACGCTCTCGAGAAAGGCTGCGGAGGAAGGGTATGAGTGCCTAATTCTTTCTGGCGACCGAGACAGCCTTCAACTGGTGGGTAACGGAACTGTTGTTTTATATCCCTCGGTTCGCATGGGAAGAAGCGAGATCGTCCGGATGGATGAAAAAGCAGTTCATGATAAATATGGTGTTTCTCCTACTGCATTCATAGATGTGAAAGCGTTGATGGGGGACAGTTCAGACAATGTCCCGGGGGTTTCCGGATGTGGAGAAAAGACAGCAACATCCCTAATCGCAACCTTTGGATCTTTAGATGGTGTATATGAAAACATTGATGATCCTTCGATTAAGCC
>JAFUBI010000153.1 GCA_017460285.1 Oscillospiraceae bacterium
AGATTGTTGAGGGTAAGTGGAAACCGTCTTCCGACACAAAGACTCATTTGGAGATTTACAAAGCATTCCCGACTATTGGCGGGATCGCACACACGCATTCAATTAATGCAGTAGCTTTTGCACAAGCAGGTATTGATATTCCTGCATTAGGAACTACTCATGCAGATTATTTCTATGGAGAGGTTCCGTGCCTTCGCTGCTTGAATGCAGAAGAGATCGAGGAAGCTTATGAAGAGAACACAGGTCATTTGATCGTCAATGAGTTTGCCAGACTGGGCAAAGACTATAACGCGGTTGAGGCCGCTCTTTGCAAGAATCACGGTCCTTTCTGCTGGGGAAAGAATCCCGTTGATGCGGTCCATTGCGCCGTTGTTCTTGAGGAGGTAGCAAAAATGGCAATGTGGACGGAGCAGATCAATCGTGAAGTTCAGCCTGCCCCTCAGGAACTTCAGGATAAGCATTATTACCGTAAACACGGTGCAAATGCATACTATGGACAAAACTAAAAATAATCACCAAAAAAGTTGATTTTAAATCTAGAATTTTGTACTTTATATACGTAGAAAACTTTTAAGGAGTGTTTAATATGAAAGAATTCGAATTTGTCGTCACTGATCCGGTCGGAATCCATGCACGTCCTGCGGGAAACCTCGTCCGTGAGTTGAAGAAATATGCAGATAGCAAGATCACTTTGACAAAGGGTGAGAAAACAGTTGATGGTCTCCGTTTGATGGCAGTTATGGGACTTGGTGTACGTCAAGGCGATACAGTCAAATTCACTGTTGAAGGCGGCGACGAAGAAGCAGTTGTAACTGAGCTTCAGGCGTATCTCAAAGAGAATTTATAATTTTAAGTAAAAACAGGCGGCTTATGCCGTCTGTTTTTAGTACCTATCTTTTTGTGAAAAGGGAGATTTCATATGATTTCTGTTCAGGGTAAAGGTGTTTCCACTGGTGTAGCATGCGGTCCACTGTATTTCTATCAGCGAGCAAAGACTACTCTTCGTCGTTACACCGTAGAAGATACTGCCAGTGAGTGGCAAAGGTTTAAAGATGCCCAGCAAAAATGTATCGAACAATTGGGAGAACTTGCGGAAAAAGCAAGGGAAGAAGCCGGTGACGATGCGGCAATGCTGTTCGAGACACACCAGTTGATGGCAGAAGATCTGGATTATGAAGATGCGATCCAGGCATTGATTCTGGAAGAGGCAAATAATGCTGAAGCTGCGGTCACGGATACAGCAGCTCAGTTTGCAGATATGTTTGCATCAATGGATGATTCCTATATGCAGGCAAGGGCAGCTGACGTTAAAGACGTTTCTGACCGCATTTTGAACATCCTTTACGGAGTGGTTCAGGGTGGAATCGATTCTGATGTGCCGGTTATTCTTGCAGCAGATGATCTCGCACCTAGTGAGACGATCCAGCTCGATAAGACAAAGATTCTTGCTTTCGTTACGGAGGGTGGATCTAGTTCAAGCCATACCGCTATTCTCGCCCGCACTATGGGAATTCCCGCTATCGTTGGCGTTGGTGACCAGATGAAGGCGGAATTTGAGGGACGCACAGCTATCGTTGATGGGCAAACTGGACAAGTATTTGTCGATCCGGATGAGGATACGACGACACATCTGATGGAAAAGAGAAGAAAACTCCTTGAATATCAGAAGATGCTTGAAGAGTTGAAGGGCAAAGAGAACGTGACACTGGATGGACAGCAGATACGTGTCTATTGCAATATAGGCAGCCCTGAGGATGTCCACGCTGTTCTTTCAAATGATGCAGGCGGTGTAGGATTGTTTAGAAGTGAGTTCTTATATCTGAACTGCGATGACTATCCAACAGAGGATTACCAGTTTGAAGCTTACAAACAGGTTCTCTCTGAAATGGGAAACAAAGAAGTCATTATTCGTACCCTTGATATTGGAGCTGATAAGCAGATCGGTTATTTCGAACTACCAAAAGAGGAAAACCCTGCCCTTGGTAATCGCGCCTTGCGTATCTGTTTGAACCGTCCTGAAATATTCCGTACACAGCTTCGTGCATTGTTCCGTGCTTCCGCATATGGTCACCTTGGGATCATGTTCCCGATGGTTACCAGTGTATGGGAAGTAAGAGAAGCGAAAAAGATGTGCAATCAGGTCAAGGAAGAATTGAAAGCTGAGGGTATTCCTTACGATGAGCACGTTCAGATCGGAATCATGGTGGAGACCCCTGCTGCTGCAGTCATGAGCGATCGCCTTGCAAAAGAGGTTGATTTCTTCAGTTGTGGTACGAATGATCTGACTCAGTACACTCTCGCTTGTGACCGTCAGAATAATGATCTTGGACGTTTCTTTAATCCGCATCATCCGGCTGTTCTTCGCTTGCTCAAGATGGTCTGCGACAACGCACATAAGAATGGTATTTGGGTCGGCATATGCGGCGAGCTTGGTGCAGATCTTGAGTTAACAGAGACTTTCCTCTCAATTGGAATCGATGAATTGTCCGTTTCACCTCGTTCAGTATTACCAGTGCGTAAGAAGGTGCGTGAAACAACAGTATCTGATGTTAAAGACTCTATTTTGGAAGATCTGCTTGGTGAAGGGAACCAATTCTAATATTTGAATTGTATATCGGGGTGCTGTGCTTTTGCACAGCATCTCTTTTTCGTTGGTGCTGGAATTTGAACAAAGAATATTGCTTGCACGTTTTTTTTATAAAGCATACTATTAAATAGTTAGGTAATCGCTTATTTGTACGGAGGGTGATTTATGGATAAGAAGATAAAAAGGATCGCTGTGCTTACTAGCGGAGGTGATGCACCAGGTATGAATGCTGCTGTACGTGCTGTTGTAAGAACAGCACATGCATACGGCATGGAGTGTGTCGGTATTCGCAGAGGATGGCAGGGGCTCATAACGAGTGATTTTACTATGATGACCCGTGAAAGCGTTGCGCATATCCTCTCCCGAGGAGGCACAATTCTATATACAGCACGCAGCATGGATTTTATGACTCCAGAAGGAAGACAAAAAGCAGTTTCTACCTGTAAGATGCTTGGTATTGATGGAGTAGTTGCTATCGGTGGTGACGGTACTTTCCGTGGAGCATTAGAACTTTCTCGTCTGGGAATTCCGGTGGTAGGTGTACCTGCGACCATCGACAATGATCTTGGATGTACGAACTATACGATCGGATTCGACACAGCGTGCAACACTGCGATCGACTGCATAGACAGGCTTAGAGATACGATGCAATCCCATGAAAGATGTTCTGTTGTAGAGGTAATGGGAAGAAATGCAGGTTTTCTTGCTTTGTACGTTGGAATATCCGTTGGAGCAACCGCAGTTCTCGTTCCGGAGCATGATTTGGATTTCGAACACGATGTCGTAGAAAGAATTCGCGAATCCAGACTGGCAGGGAATACGCATTTTATGATCGTAGTAGCCGAGGGTGCTGGAAGTGCTGTCGAAATCAGTAAAAAGATCAAAGAGGAAGTTGGCATTGATCCTCGTGTCACTGTTCTTGGACATATTCAAAGGGGAGGAGCTCCCAATGCAAGGGACCGTGAGACAGCAACAAGAATGGGTTATTACGCGGTCAAAGCTTTTGCAGAGAATCGCGGGAATTGTATCATTGGCACTCAAGAAGGAGGAATCGTAGAGATTCCGATAGAGGAAGCATTGAAGATGGAACGTCATCTTCAAATGGATCGTTACCGTATTATGGAAGCGATGCAGGTTGGTGGAACATTAAAGAGAATTGAAGATTAGTTTGA
>JAFUBI010000154.1 GCA_017460285.1 Oscillospiraceae bacterium
CGTATCAGGTCGTGGAAGAGGCTGCCATAGAAAAGACGACAGCAATGGGAGAAAAACTAGGGAAGATGATGCGCTTTCCCGGCATGAAAGACCTTTTCTTAAAAGTATGGGACCCCTTGACAAAGAAAATGTTCGGGGCAAACAGCGGTTTTCAAAATGTGTTTTATCCCAAGAAAAAGGGGGAGTATCGGATGGACGTCATTGCCTGCCCATATTGCTGCTATTTTGCTGAACTTCATTGTCCGGAATTGACCAAGATCTTTTGTGAAAACGATGACCGCGGTTATGGAAATCTCCCAGGACTTGAGTTTCTTAGAACTGGCACGCTTGGAAAAGGTGCAGATCGTTGTGATTTCTATATGAGAAAAACGTGAGATCGGAATGCCCGCTTTCGTGGTTCGAAATTTGAAAGGAAAACACAATGAAAACAAAAGTTAACACGATCGGGATCGACGATAATCTGGATCGTCAAAGGATAAAGAAATTATTGTTGATCGGTTTTATCAGTTCCATTGTCACGGGGATAGGTGATTTCTTGTTGGGATATGCTGATGAGATATCAGGAACAAGCTTTGCCTCCAGTATCATGTCCGGGGCACCTGATCTTTCTGACGGTCAGATGATCGCTGGTGGTTTGCTCGGTGTATTTGGAATCTTTCTAGAAGGGTTGGCATGTTTCGGTATTTATCGCCTCATGGCAGATGCAGCGCCAGGGTATGCACATGTTTATCGGGCAGGTATCTTTGGCTACATATGGCTTGCGCCTGTTGGATGTCACTTGAATATGGCGATCCTGAACATGGCATATAAATATCTGTATTTGGAGGATATAACGCTTGCTGAGAGAGTGGCGCAGCCATTGTTTTGGGCGTTCAGTCTGCCGCTGTGGATCCTCTTGGCGGTCTTTTGGATACCGATGATCGTAGTTCAATTCAAGGCTTTCGCGGAGGGAAAGACGCCATATCCAACAAGCGCAAAATGGTTCAATCTTCTGTTGGGAAGCGCTCCGGTTTTGATCCTGTCCACGCTATTCGGAGGACATACAGCATTGGGCGCAGCTATCGGAACCATGTTCTTGAGTTTTGGCAATGCGTTCATGTTTGGGGGATTGCTGTTTACGATTCCGGATCAGGATGTATTCGATAGATTTAGAGAGAAATATAAGGGGTAACGATAATGACAGTGCATGAGTTTGGGAAAGACAACGAAGAGGTCATCGTGCTGATCCACCCTTCTGCTGTGAGGTGGGATTATTTCGAGTATGTGATCCCGTTTCTGGAAGAGAAGTATCACCTGGTGATTCCTGCGCTTCCCGGTTATGATCCGGACCTGAAATCCGATTTCACTTCGATCGAAGAGATCTCCACGGAATTGGAAGGTTGGTTGATCTCTCGCGGCATACAGAAAGTTGCAAGCATCTACGGGTGTTCTATGGGAGGCTCTGTTGTCTTAAGATTCGTTTCAGAGACCAAGATCAAGGTGCATTCTGCTGTTTTGGATGGAGGGATCACACCGTATCAGTTGCCATGGATCATTACCAGATTCATTGCGGTCAGAGATTTTCTGCTTTTGTATCTTGGTAAACTTGGCGGATTGAGATTGTTGGAAAAGGCTTTCTCAACAGATGAATATTCCAAAGAGGATCTGCAATACATTAGCGACGTTTTGAAGGATATGAGCGCAAAAACGATATGGAGAACATATGATTCGTGCAACAATTATTCCATGCCGGATCCTATAAGCATCCAATGTAAAAAAATGGAATATTGGTTTGCCAAGAGTGAAGAAAAGGCAAGAAAATGGGACATATCCTATATCCGAAAAAAGGTGCCGACAGCTGTGTTCAAATGTTTTGAGAACATAGGGCATGGAGGACTGGCTATTCTAGAGCCAGAGAAATTGGCTGAGGAACTTCAGAGAGTCGCAAAAGATTGAATGGCGTTCAAAAAAAGGACCTTGAGATTTTAGTACCTCAAGGTCTTGTTTTAATGGATCAGGTGTTCCAGGGATTGTCAGGATCCGGATCTGTGGGATCCCATCCTCTTCTTTCATCATCCAGATCTATTGTAATAGGTTCCGGTTTTCCGAGGGGGCCTGCTTCGTCCTCATCGTCATAGAATTCAACGACGGTTCCGACATTACAGTAGTCATAGACCCACTTCACATCCCGGACACACAGACGGACGCATCCTAAAGACGCTTTAGTCCCAAGTTTGTTGTATTCGATGTATTCCAGGTCTCCTTTGTCGATAGAAAAATAGGGGACTGAGTGGAACAGGATATCTCCCACGATCCCTGTGGCATATTGTCCGTATACGTTGCCGAAAAGACCGTTCCACCTCTGCTTATAGTAGGTGCGATAAGTCCCAAATGGAGTTGCCCCGCCAGTGGAACATACCATGGCTTTTACAGGGTTGTCCGGATTGCCATCACTGTCTGTGGAATAGATGGTGACCGTGTTCATGACACGATTGATGCGGATGTAGTAAGGATAAGTCTTTCGATAACTGCTGTCCAGGACTGTTACTTTGCACTCTGCACTGCTTTCGACACCATTGTTGTCCATAGCGGTGATAAGGATCCGATATTCGCCTGCTTCTTCCGTATTGACATTCGAGTCAACGGTATAAGTCCCTTTGCTAAGCGTATCACTGTACACGAGTTCGCCATCGACTGGATCAACGACATCGTTCAAATAGACCATGGGATCGAAATCCATGTCTTCACTGAAAGCGATATCATCATCATAAAAATTGATGACAGGTGCAGTGGTGTCAACGACTTCCACATCAAAGGAGAACTCTTTAGTGGCGGATTTTCCGTATTCATCCGTGTCTGAAACGCGGTATAAGATCGTCTGTTTTCCCAGTTGTGAAGTGTCGATCCCGTTGATGAGTTCTGTCGTCCCCGTGGCGTCTAGGACAGCGTCATCTGCCTTGAAATCGGAACCGTATTCAACTGTGCGGAATCCGTCATTGAAATGCACAGCCATGGCGTCGTACATCTCCTGAAACGCGACAGCTCTTTTGTGCTGATTATAAGCGTACACACCCGCGTCAGCAAGAAGCATGAGCAGGCACACTACGGCAGCGATCTTAATAGCTTTTTTCACGATTGACCTCCAGAATGGATCTATTGCAAATATATCCATTTGTAACGCGCTATGTCAAGAAAAGAAACATCGCGTCGAGAAAGAGTAAGACCATCTCTTTTCAGGAAAAGAGGTCCTGCGCTTTCCAGCACAGGACCTGCATAAAAAATAAGTGTTAGAGGCTGTTGGCAACGTCGTATGCGTCCCAGATCGCTTTTAGGATCGTTCCGGCACCGGTTGCGTCGCCGATCTCATACATCGGAAGACCGAGTTCTGCCCACTCTTCTTTCAAATTCGGGGCGGGACGGAATCCGAGAGCAGAAACGACAGTGTCCGCTTTGAACAACTCCTTTGTGCCATCTGATTTCTCTACGAGTGCACCTTCATCGGTCACCTCAACGAGTTTGGTGTTCGTGAACACCTTGACGCTCTTGTTTTCGAACAGATCAACGATCATCTGTTTGTTGGGGTAAGGTGCGCCTGCTCCGCCGGCTGCCATGATATCGTCAAGAGCTTCGACAACGGTAACATCCTTGCCGTGATTTGCTTCATCCAATGCGATCTCGCATCCGACGAGACCTCCACCAACGATAACGACCTTGTATCCGAGCTTTTCTGGATGGTCGATAGCATCCAAAGAGGTGACGGCTTTTTCCAATCCGGGGATCGGAGGGGCGGAGACATTGGTGCCGGTAGCAAGAACGATGGCGTCGGCTTCCTGCTTCCGTATGCAATTGATGCACGGTTCGTGATTGAGCATGATATTGACCCCGAGTTCCTCCAGTTCTCTCTTGTACCACGCATTGAGCTTGGCGATCTCAGATTTGAAACTGTGTGCGCCGGCTTCCACAATATGTCCGCCAAGGTGATTGGATTTTTCAAAGAGGGTTACGCGGTAACCGCGCAGAGCGGCAGTCCTTGCTGCTTCCATTCCTGCCACACCGCCTCCGACGACAACGATCTTTTTATCACCATCACCGGGTTTTAAAGGCATGACCAGTTCTCTTGCTGCTCGCGGATTGACTGCGCAGGAAACAGGCTCACCGGTCTCGACGCATCTGCGGAAACAACCCATGTTACATCCAATGCAGGGACGTATCTTCTCCGGTGTATTGGCAAACAATTTGTTGGGATATTCCGGGTCGGCGAGAGAAGGTCTCCCCAAACCGACCGCGTCGATCTCACCAGCTTCTACAGCAGCCGCAGCAAGATCGTAGTCCTGCATCCTTCCACCGGCAAGGACCGGGATTTTAACTGTAGCTTTTGCCTTTGCGGCGAGAGGAATCATAAAGCCCTGAGGATTGTACATGGGAGGACATGCGTAATAGAAAGAATCATAGGTGCCGGTGTCCACATCCAGGAAATTGTATCCGTAACTTTCTAGGAACTTGGCGATCTCGACGCCTTCCTCAATGGTCCTTCCGACTTCTTCCTCACCAGTGAGAGTTGCCTTGTCATAATCTTTGATATAGGTCTTCAGCCCAAGCCGCATACCTACAGGAAAATCATCACCACAGACTGCGTGTATACCTTGCACCAGTTCTTTGGCAGCGCGCAGGCGATTCTCTAATGTGCCGCCGTACTCGTCGGTCCGTCTGTTATAGAATGCCATGCCCATCTGATCCAGAAGATAGCCCCAATGCATGGCATGCATCTCAACTCCGTCGTATCCGCATTCTTTGGCGACTTTTGCACCTTCAATGACGTCTGCGATCTTCTGTTTGATCTGTTCGGTCGTAAGTTCAGGGGATTTTGTATCGGGATTTCTCCAAACCGGATTTTCTGAAGGACCGGGCAGACCAGGATAGTTTCTTCCAAGTCCCATCGTGAGCTGGCAGAAGATCTTAGCACCGTTTTCGTGGACTGTATCAACCAATACTTTCGCGCGTTCCTGCCAGTGCTTATTTGTTGAAACGTTCGGGCCGAGAGCGGAATAGGGATCCACGTGATAGTCTGTGGACGCGGCGCCAGGAATGATCAGACCGAATCCGCCTTTTGCCCTCAATGCGAAATAGTTGATCAGATTGTCGCTGAATCCGCCTTCCTCGTCATAGGCGAGACCACCCATCGTCATGGGGATCACAAGAAAACGGTTCTTGATCTCTACATTACAGATCTTATAAGGTGTGTTTAAAATATCATACTTGCCCATTAATCTATCCTCCTATCATCTTGTGTTTATTGTATCATTGCGTGGAATGCTTTTTGAAAGTTGAGAGACGGAATAACTGAGATTTGTGGAAAGTCCCTAAAAAGAGCAACGTATTTTAGTCATTCTGGTGCTATGACTAATGTATAATAAGAACAGCATGGAGGGAGAGCATGGAGAGAAAGGACCTTTTTCACGCAGCGCCTAAACGGATCGTGTTGACTTTCGTCAGCGCGTCGATCATTGTGGCGCATCTCCTGACAAGACCGAACCATAGTCTGAATGCTTTTCTGTCCGATCATTTCGTGAGACCTGTTCACAAGACGATGAGTGTCGCCGCTTCCGTGGTCTCCTTTTCTCTTGCCGAGTGGATCATAGGAATGTTTGCCACGTCTGTCCTGATCTACCTTACACATGAGATCATTCAACTTGTGAAAGGGGAAAGGAAGGGAAGAAGGCTTTTTCTTCTCACCGTTA
>JAFUBI010000155.1 GCA_017460285.1 Oscillospiraceae bacterium
CCGGACAACGTATCTCCCAATTCGCCCACAGGATTGTCGTTGCCTTTCGGTAATGTAATGATAAAGTAATTTATAGATGCTTTTTTGCACGCTTTCTCAATCTCTTCTTCGGTGGCGTCCAATTTCCCGATGCGCACAGTGTTTGCGATACTGTCCTGACACAGTTGAGGCTCTGGTGTCATATAACTTTCCATATTTCGAAGATCTGTCGTGTTGATCTCCTCTATATCGCGATCGGAAACAGAGATCTGTCCGTCGCTCACTTTCCAGAAACGCATTAACAGTTTTAATAAAGTGGATTTTCCGCACCCGCTTCGTCCAACGATCCCAGTCACCTTTCCTTTGGGAATCACCAGTGACAAGTCTTTCAGGACGGTATCACCCCCATAAGAGAAAGATACGTTATTAGCCAAGGCACCCTCGAAGGAGATATCCGGCATTCCATTGACATCTTCTGTCTCCGGTTCTTCGTCCACAATAGCCAACACTCTTGCTCCGGATGCGACTGTGTTTTGGAGTGTAGTCCCAAGTGCAGCCAGTGCAGATACCGGCCCAAAGGAACTCATCAGTGCAATGAGAGGTATCAGAAAGCCATCAAATCCGACTGCCCCACTCGTATAAAGAATAGCGCTTAGGAGCAGCATGGTCATATCGAACACCAGGATCAATGTGTTTGCCAACGCGAGATTCGTGCCGGTAAGCCGATTCAGTACGCCTTGCCTTACTGAAAGTTGTTCCGTCCTGTCGGAGATCTCTTTCAAACGCTTCTCGCCCCCATGATATTGCTGCGTCTCATCGATCCCTCGTATGCTCTCCAGCATATGAGCCGCCAACTGTCCTGATTGAGCCCGCAACTCGTCTCCCAGTGAGCCGCTTCGTCTTGAAATAAACAGGGGCACCCCGATTCCAATCACAAGATAGGCGCATAGCGCAAGCACTCCCTGCGACCAATGGTATGAGCCTATAAAAAGACACATGATGAATTCCACCGCAACTGCAATGCAGATCGGCGAAATGGTGTGTGCGTAAAAAAACTTCTAACAGTTCCACATCTGAAGTAATAAGTGAGATCAGATCTCCCTTATCCCTTCCTTCCAGCTTTGCGGGGCACAGTTTTCTAAGAGCCTTGAAAACCCTGTCGCGAACGATAGCCAAAAGCGTAAAAGCGATATAGTGGTTCGTACGCTGCTCTGAGAATCGGAAGACAGCTCTGGTAACTGCGCATACAGCAAGTCCGATCATCAATGAACGCAAAGGCAATGGTGTCGAAACTCCGAGGCCGTAGAGGATCCCCCACGCGCCAAAAATAGGGATAAACTGCGCTGTAAGGAAGCCTAAGGTACCAAGACAGACAGCCAATACCATCCACCAAGCCAGCGGTCTCACAAGGTCCAGCATTCGCAATAAAACTCGAAGTTTGCTCTGCTTCCTCATGCTTTCAGTCCCTCCTTACCAAAATGCTCCAGTTCCTTTTGGGTGTTCCAGAGATCTCTATATTCGTCGCATGTCTTCAGTAGTTCTTCATGACTTCCTGTCCCCGCGATGTCTCCACGAACCATACAATAGATCCGATCCGAATCCACTACATTCGAGAGGCGATGCGTGATCATTACAACCGTTTTTGTTTTAGCCAGTTGTTTGATGCATTTCAGGATCGCTTCTTCGCTCTCAACATCGATATTGCTGGTGGCTTCATCAAAAATGTAGACAGACGAGTCGTGCAGCAGCGCGC
>JAFUBI010000156.1 GCA_017460285.1 Oscillospiraceae bacterium
CAGCACTTTTTCATAGAAATCTTCCTGAACTTCGTGAGAATCGATCTCCCCTTTTACACCGCTCCAATTCACTCCAGACTCCTGAAATTTAGTTCCTTCATCAGGCCACTTTACACATTCGCTGGAATAGTAATTTAGTGCAAGGAAGTCCGAGATATTCTCACGGAAAATCTCCTCATCTCCCGGTTCGATCTTAGGAGCAAAACCATGCTCCTCCATATAGATCAGGATCGACTTTGTGTAGATTCCTTTGAAGTATACGTCCAAATAGAACTGGTTCTGAAACTCTTGAGCGTTTAATGCTGCGAGTGCATCCTTAGGCTTACTTGTCAGCGGATAAATCGGGGTATATCCAATCGCTGCACCAGCAATACCTCCCGGTACCAGTTCATGAACAGCTTTAACCGCAAGACAATGAGCAAGATTCAGATGGTGATTAATCTGATAACGCACCTGATGATCCGACAGATATTTCTCAGGGATCAGATTCTTTTGTGTCCAGAATTGTACGATAATGCTCTGCTCATTGATCGTTGTCCAGATCTTAACCTTGTCTTTATAGCGACCGATAATAAATCTAGCATATTGTTCGAAATCCCATACAGATTGTCTGTTGATCCATCCATCGTATTTCTCTACTAGAGCAAGAGGCATATCATAATGATAAAGAGTTACGATGGGCTCGATGCCGTTTTTCAGGCACTCATCGATCACGTTATCATAGAATTCGATACCTTTCTGATTTACTTCACCGACACCATCCGGGAAAACACGTGCCCAAGCAATCGAAAACCGATAACTTTTTAGCCCCAATTCTTTCATCAGTGCGATATCTTCTTTGTAATGATGATAAAAATCACTTGCAACAGAGGCGTCGGCAAATCGCCTTCCTGCATTGATCACGTCCTGTTGAGACTTTTTCTTTCCATCTTCCTCTGCAGCTCCTTCCACCTGGTACGCGCTCGTAGCTGCTCCCCATAGAAAATTATCTGGGAACTTATATGTACTCATTCTTTCCTCCTTCGTCAAAACTCCACAAATTCTACATGTGTATCTCTCTTCTAAAAACTCCCGGAAAGCACGAACATCTTTCCGGGAGAAATGACTTATTGTGCCCTGTTAAACCGCTTTAATGCGTCCAAATGGAGCTTTATAAACTCCTCTCGATCAAGGTCAAAAGCAACCATAGCATTAGGTTTCTTGTCTCTACACAAAACATCCGTTACTGTGCAGGCTTTTGAATACTGTCCGGTGATGTCCACCTCCACATAACATGGCTCTGTCCTTACGATATCCGGATTGATGAGCCAGGCAACAGGAACAGAATCATGCAAGCAAGGTCCCAGCCTCGTAGGGTCAAATCTCTCGCTTACGGCAACATAATCCTTGACCATCTCATAATAGAAAGATCCAACATTCCCACCAACGACACGCATCATTTCGCGATCGTCTTTTGTCAGGATAGCTTTTTCCGTTGCATCTAAGCCACACATGACCAATTTGACTCCGCTTTGGAAAACAATACGTGCTGCTTCCGGGTCATTAACGATGTTCGCCTCTCCCAGTGGTAAAAGGTTTCCCCCATATGCAGCTCCACCCATAAGAGCGATTCCATCTATCTGAGGTTTCAATTCAGGGTAAGTTAACAAAAACAAAGCGATGTTCGTGAGAGGACCTACAGGGACCAATACAACCTTTTCGTCGCTGCGGCGAACAAGACGAGCGATAAGGTCGACAGCATCACATTCCTCGACCTTTTTTCTCGGCTCCTTGAGCATATACCTTTTCCCACCAAGGCCATCCGCTCCGTGGACGAAATTATTTTTATGTAGAGAATAATCCTTTTCTTCACCAAAAAGAGACTTTCTTGCGCCTTTTGCCACCGGCACTTTAAGATCCAACAATTCACACATTCTCAGTGCGTTCTCTGTACAGTTGTCAACTGAATTGTTGCCAAAGACTGTTGTAATACCCAAAAGGTCTATATTAGGATTTCCTGCAGCGAGCAACAAAGCAAAAGCATCATC
>JAFUBI010000157.1 GCA_017460285.1 Oscillospiraceae bacterium
AGATATGACGCTCTGTGGGATCAGGAAAAAAAGTCCTTTGTAGCCGCCATGCAAAAAAAACTGCGCAGATTCAATACGGCTATGCTGGCTGAACTGATGGCGGCGGAATATCGTTATCCTTACGGAGACGCCATCAGAAAAGAAGATATAGCAGGCGAGGCGGAGATTTGCATCTACGTGATCGCGAGACAGTCAGGAGAGGGGAAAGACCGGAGAACAGAGGACTACTGCATCTCCGGAGCGGAGAAGGCTCACCTTCAGGTCTGTTCTGAGAATTACAAGGCTATTGTCCTGATTGTGAATACAGGTTCTTCTTTTGATCTTTCGTTTCTTAAGGAGTTCCCTAAGATAAAGGCGGTGCTTTATGCGTGTCAGTTAGGTCAGGAGGGTGGACTTGCGGTTGCGGATGTTTTGACCGGAAGAGTGAATCCCAGCGGGAGACTTGCTACAACATGGACCAAGGACTATGCGGATATTCCGTTCTCTGAAGAGTACAGCTACCGAGGGAAAGATCTGAACGATGCGCAATATAAAGAAGGTATCTATGTAGGCTATCGCTACTACGACAGTTTCGGAGTGGAACCCAGATATGCATTCGGTTATGGGCTGAGTTATACGGATTTTTCGAGGGGACTCAAGGAAGTTTTGCTAGATGGAACGCAGGTCGATGTATCTGTTTTGATTCGAAATTCTGGGAAGTTCTCAGGAAAAGAAGTGGTACAACTGTATGCCAGCTGTCCAGCGGGAAAACTGGAAAAGGAGTATCAGAGCCTCGTAGCATTTGCTAAGACGCGGCGTTTGGATCCGGGGGAAGAAGAGACGTTGAAACTACACTTTGATATGACGTCTCTTGCCAGTTATGACGAAGAAACAGCTTCATATATTCTTGAAAAGGGAGATTACGTGCTGAGGACGGGAAACAGTTCCAGAAACACTGAAGTAGTTTCGGTATTGGAATTGCCGGAGACAGTCACAGTTTCTGTGCACCGAAATCTCTGCGCAGCAAAGAATCCGGTTCAAGTGTTGCATCATGTTCAGAAAGAAATCGTGATATCGGGCGAACGCATTACCTTGGATCCTTCTTCTTTCCACATGGTCGAATCAGACTATGAGGATCTCGTTCCATATGAGGACGTGAGGGTTACCGACGTCCTTCGCAAATTGTCGGTGGAGGAAAAGACGCACTTGTGTGCGGGAATCGGTCTTTTGGGTGGAAAAACGGCTTTTACCCTTCCGGGAAGCGTGGGAAATACCACGTCAGAGTTTACTGCTTTGGGCGTGCCAAATGCTACCTTCTGTGACGGACCTGCTGGGCTTCGCATTCAAAGGCGATCCACTGTCGATAAAAAGGGCGGAGTAAAACCTGTTGACGGTGCGATGTCGATCTATTCTTACCTTCCAAATGTGCTTCAAAAAGCATTGTATGGAGATCCGGAAAAAGATACGGTTATTTATCAGTTTGTCACCAGTTTTCCTGTCGAAACAGTTGCGGCGCAGACATGGAACTTGGATCTTATCCAGTGTGTTGGAAGAGCCGTGAGCGAGGAAATGAAGGAATACGGCGTTGTTTTCTGGCTTGCTCCTGCCATGAATATCATTCGGAATCCGCTATGCGGACGGAACTATGAGTATTACAGTGAGGATCCTTTTCTCACTGGAAAGATGGCTGCTGCAGTTATAAAAGGTGTTCAGTCCATACAGGGAAATTATGTCACTGTAAAGCATTTTGCAGCGAACAATCAGGAGGAAAACCGGTACTATGTCTCATCGAATATGGACGAACGCACATTGAGGGAAATCTACTTGCGCGGGTTCGAGATTGCAGTCAAGGAAGCTGCTCCGAAAGCTATCATGACAGCCTATAATAAGATAAACGGCGTGTACTGCTCGGAGAACATAGAACTGCTATGTGATATTTTGCGCAAAGAGTGGAGGTTTGATGGACTCGTGATGACTGACTGGCTGTCAACAGGGGAAGATCGGGCTCAAAACCCGGATTGTATTGCAAATGGAACGGATCTGATCATGCCAGGCGGCAAAGGAGTATGGAAGGAGTTGGCAAAAGCAAATAAAGCCGGGAAATTATCCATCGAGGCGATCGAGCGGGCAGCTAACAACGTTTTGAAATGTGTATTGAACAGCAATATTTCGATCTGATATGAGGTGACATATGGACTTGTGCGGAAAATGGATCACAGGGAAAGAAAAGGTGGATATCGATTCTCAGCTTCCGCCTTATCTGTTTCGCAAGAAGGTGACATGGGAGAGAGACTTTGAAAGGGCTGTCGTATACGCGACAGCCTTGGGCTGCTATAACATTCTGTTTGATGGTGAACTGATCTCGGAGCGGTATTTTGCCCCCGGATATACACAGTACAATAAGCGTCTTCTTTACCAGACATACGATGTTACAGAAAAGCTGAAAGGTAAAAAGGAGACTGAGATCCTAGCAGAAGTGACCGGCGGATGGTATGCGGGCAGACTTGGTTTGTGTTTAAAGGGCAACCGATACGGCGAAAAAAGAGCTTTTCTCATGGAACTTCATCTGATATATCCGGGTGGAGAAGAGGAGATATTGAAAACAGACGAGACATGGAGCGTCACTGCGGATGGGCCGAGGAGGTTTGCAGATTTCTTCGACGGGGAGATCTATGATGCAAGGGTCGATCTAGCATCTGCCAGATGGGAGAAAGCAGCATTATACAAAGGAGAGCTACCTCCATTGATTGAACCGGATGATGGTGTACCTGTCCTCCGCCATGATTCTTTGAAGCCAAGGCGTGTGTGGAAAGGAGCAGAAGGGGACACCTTGATCGATTTTGGGAGAAATATAGCTGGCATCGTGGAGTTGGGACCCTTTCAAGGGAAAGCCGGAAGAAAAGTCACGATCCGGCATGGGGAATTGGTCCAGAATGATAAATTGGTTACGGAGAATCTTCGGACTGCGAAAGCCACTTTGGAGTATATCTGCAGAGATGGAATCCAGACATATGCACCTTGTTTTACCTACATGGGGTTTCAGTTCGTCTCCGTTACTGGCATGGAGGTCCGAGAGGATGAAATCACCGCTTGGGAAGTGTATTCGGATATAAAGCCTATAGGAAGTTTCCAATGCTCGGATGAGAGGATCAACCAACTTCAAAAGAATATATGCACCAGTTTAAAGGCAAATTTCGTTGATATTCCTACTGACTGCCCGCAACGTGATGAGCGGTGCGGCTGGACTGGAGATATTGCAGTGTTTGCGCCAACAGCAGCATTTAACATGGACATCACGAAGTTTATGAAGAAATGGCTGCGCGATCTTGGTCTCGGTCAGCGAAAAAATGGCGCGATGCCTTTGATCGCTCCTACCAATCTCCTCGGAGATGTAAAAGGAGATGGGTTATTTGGCTGGATCGGGAAACAATCAGATGCAGTTTGGGGTGACGCAGTCATTCTGGTTCCATGGGCAGTCTATCAGTCCACCGGTGACGAGGAAGTTCTGGCGTCCATGTATGAACACATGGTTGAATGGATGCGTTACTGCAGTGACATGGCAGCCAAATTCTCCTTAGGGGAGAAGCGGTTGATCCGCAATTTCGGATTCTCTTATGGAGACTGGCTCGCACCAGGTGAATCGATGGCCGCTAATATGAAGAAATCAAAATGGACGTCGACAGCATGGCTTGCGAATTCTGCCAGGCTGATGAGCAGGATCGCGGGCATACTTGGCAAAAAAGGGGATGCCGCGAAGTATGATACTCTCTACAAAAATATACGGAATGCTTTTCAGAAGACTTTTGTAAATAAAGAGGGACATATTAAACACGGCTTTCAAAGCATTTGGGCACTGGCTCTGCAGTTTGATCTCCTTACGCAGGAACAGGCTGCTCTTGCAAAAGAGGATTTGATTGCGGATATAAGAGCCAGGGGAAATCATCTTGCCACTGGCTTCGTTGGCACAGATCAGCTGCCTTACGCCTTGTCGGATCATGGAGCAGAAGATGTTGCGTTTGATCTTCTGATGCAGGTCACATGTCCATCGTGGCTCTATCCTGTTACGTGTGGTGCGACTTCCATTTGGGAGAGATGGGACTCCCTGCGTCCGGATGGAACGGTCAACACAGATGGTGTTGGAGAGGGCAATATGGTCTCATTTAACCACTACGCTTATGGGTCTATTGGAAACTGGCTATACACCCGGGTAGGTGGGTTGGAGATGCTGGAACCGGGGTATCGCAGGTTCAGAATCAAGCCTTTGATGGGCGGCGGAATTAGCTGGGCAAAGACGACTCATAGTTGTCCATATGGGGATATTTCAGTTTTCTGGAAACTGGAGGATACAGTATTTTCGCTTGAAGCATTGATTCCGGAGGGAACGATGGCAGAGGTGTTTTTGCCGGATGGCACTTCCAAGAAGTGCGGTCCCGGAATGTTCGAATTGAAATGCACGTTAGGAGAAAAGAGAAACAATGATCAGATTAGCTGATATTTTTACTAATGGTATGACTCTTCAGAGGGAGAAAGAGATCCGGATCTGGGGAACGACCGACGTTGCTCAGACAGTGGAAGTAACGTTAAATGGCAGATCTATTCTGGAAGGAGAAAAGATTGAGGGAGAGTTTACATTAGTCCTTCCTCCTCAAGACGCAGAGGAAAATGCGGTGCTATCCATAATAGGGACAGACATTGTAGAACTGACAAACGTGGACATTGGTGAGGTTTGGGTCGCTGGTGGACAGAGCAACATGGAGTTTTTGCTTCGCTATGACAGGGAGGCGAAGGATCAGATCTCACAGGCACACGACCCTCACTTTCGTTTTTTTCGATGTAGGTGAGTATTCCTTTCCGGAAGAGAAAGAACGGTCGCATAAGGACAGCAGAGGTTGGGACAAGTGGATGCAGTTTGATCCTGAACATGCTGAGTTCTTCTCTGCTGTCAGCGTTTATTTTGCAAAACAGCTCAGAGAGGATTTGAATGTTCCGGTTGGTATTGTGGGCTGCAACTGGGGAGGGACTACAGCTGCTTCATGGCTGGATGAGAGGCTATTGGCAGAGGATCCTGATCTTAACACATATCTATTGGAATATGAAGAAGCTACAAAAGGACTTAATATGAGGCGTTACGAGAAAAAGCATAGAGAAGCGCTTGACTTTATGGAAAGTTCCAAAATGGTAAAGACCATGGACCACGTCATGGAAGGAAAAGTCACAAAATGGGAGATGATAAAAGCGCTTCCCCTTCTCGCTACAATTGCTTTAAAAGGGATGCCCATGGGACCGTATAATCAAAACGCACCGGGGTGTCTGTATCACAATATGCTCAGTCAGATTACCGGGTATACCTGCAGGGGTGTCATCTGGTATCAGTGCTGCAATGACGAGAACAAAGCATTGATGTATGATAAACTCCTGTCCTAAATGATATGTTGCTGGAGGAGAGATTGGGGTGATGAAATGCCTTTCCTGATCGTCCAGTTGGCTCCGTTCGGTACTTGGCTTGGAGCCAATGGGAACAATTTCCCGGAAGTGAGAGCAAAGCAGGACATCGTATGTAAAACTGTACCGAATTGCTGGCTTGCATCCATCATGGATGTAGGTGACGAAAAGGATATTCATCCTAAAGACAAGAGACCTGTCGGGGAACGGTTCGCACTTCTTGCAAGAAATAAAGTGTATGGAGAGAATTTGCTCAGCGAGGCTCCCGAATTTACTGAATTGACCATGAAAAAGGGGGAAGTTAGCCTGAAGTTCGCCAACGCAGGTGACGGTTTGGAAATACGAGGAGAAAGTCTGCAGGCGTTAGATGTTACTGTGGATGGTGAACTGATTCAGGAATGGACAGCATATGCGGATGGTGACAAGGTGATCCTTTCATCAGAGAAGTTTGAGTCGGGGAAAAAGATCCAAGTGAAATATGCATGGACAGCATTTTGTGTTGTCAATTTATACAACAGCGCAGGCCTCGCCGCAAAACCATTTCAAGAACAGGTGTAAAGAATGTCACTGAAAAACCATTTCATTACGACTGACAGACCTTATGCAGAGGGAGTTGTGGAGGTTTTTGAGCAAAGGATCCAATCTGGAGCAGTTCAAAAAGCGACTTTAACTATTACGGCTCTCGGTGTATATGAAGCAGAGATCAATGGTAGGAAAGTCGGGAACATTTTGTTTGCTCCCGGCTTTACTTACTACCCTTTAGATCTTCAATACCAGACTTATGACATAACAAGCAATCTTACGGGTCAAGATGTACTGAGAGTGTATTTGGCTCAGGGGTGGTATTGTGGGAGATTCACCTATAGGAATAAAGTGAAGATATATGGAGATAAACCTGCGGTGTCATGGATCTTGTCAGTTGAGAAAACAGATGGCTCCAGAGAGATTTTCTGCTCAGATGATGAGTCAGTTACTGCAGTGAAAAGTCCTTATGAATATGCAGGGTTTTACGATGGTGAGGTCTATTGTGCCAATGGATCCGGTTGGGAAGTGTATCCTCCTGTAAGATTTCTTGGGGAAGTGCCTGCTGTGATAGAGGAAGGCAGTATGTGCGTGCGGATCCGGGAGGAGATGCCAATCCGCGAAGTAATAGTGCGCGGAGAAGTGACAATACTAGATTTCGGTCAAAACTTTGCCGGTTTCCTCACGATTGATCCGTCGAAGATGCAGGGGGATTCTCTTAAATTGAGGCATGGAGAGATCCTGAAGGCAGACGGAAGTCTGTACACAGCGAATCTCCGCAAAGCAAAAGCAGAGATATTGTACACGAGAGGAGAAACAAGGGAGAAGTATGTCCCGAAGTTCACGTACATGGGATTTCGGTATGTAGAGCTTTCTGGCGTGCCATACATAGAGGGGCTAGTCACTGCATATGCGATCTACTCCGACATGGAACGAACTGGTTACTTCTCCTGTGAGAATACCCTTGCCCAGAAACTGTTTGAGAATCAGGTATGGGGACAGAAATCCAATTACATTGAAGTGCCCACGGATTGTCCACAGCGGGATGAGCGAATGGGATATACAGGAGATGGTCATGTTTTTGCAAGAACAGGTGCGTATAATTTTGACACCGAGCAGTTCTGGAGCAAGTTCCTACAGGATATCCGGTTTTCACAGCAGGACAATGAGGAAGGATATGTAACCCCCACAGTTCCGGCAGAGCCAAAGGAGCAGAGAGGATTTGTGAATATGCTGGGATGGGGGAACTGTGTCTGTATTGTGCCAGAGTTGCTCTATTGGATGTATGGAACGGATCAATATATCCGTGAGCAGTATGAGAGCATGAAGAGATTTGTAGAGCTTGAGATCTCAAAGATGGGGAGATGGCACAAAGATCTTTGGATAGGCATCAGCCTTGGTGATTGGTTGACGATGAATCGCAGCCCAATCTACATGATCCTGCATAACAACCCCGTATCAAATGCGTTTGTGATAAATGACCTTAGAATTATGGCATGGGCTGCAGGACTATTGGGAATGGAGGAGGACAAGGTCCGATATCAGAATCAATACGAGCGGTCGCGGAAGGCATACATCAAAACATTTGTGCGCAAAAACGGAAGGGTGAGGGACGATTATCAAGGTGCATATATCATGGCCCTTCAGATGGTGCTGCCAAAAGGAGAACTTTGGAGCAGAGTGTTTCAAAGACTAACTGAAAAGATTCAGAAAGAAGGTATGGATACCGGCTTTTTCGGAACAGAGCATCTTCTTCCACTTTTGGCTTCCAATGGAAGGAAGGACCTTGCTTTTGATCTTTTGCTCTCTGATCGTTGCCCTGGATGGATGTATCAGGTGAAGGCTGGAGCGACTACCTCATGGGAGAGATGGGATTCACTGAAACCTGATGGGACGGTTAATGAGGTAGACACGAACGGGGACAACATGGTCTCTTTCAACCATTATTCCTTTGGGAGCGTCGGCCGATTCTACTATGAATACATTCTAGGCATACAGCCTTTAAAGCCGGGGTTTGCAGAAGCGAGAATCAAACCATATGTGGATTCACGCATAGGAGCATATTCCGGACAGTTTAACAGTCGCTATGGAACATTCGAGGTTTCCTATTGCAAGGGAGAACTTCACATAAAAACGCCAGTCAAATCTCAGATCGATCTTGGGGAGAGGGGATCTTTTGAAGTTGCCCCTGGTGAATACTTCTTCACAAAGGAAATGGTTTAAATCTGGTTGGAATAGTATAAATAGACGGGAAGAGCATGTCTTCTCGCTTGTTTTTCTGTTTTCCGATATAATGGATTCAAACCGACAGATAGGTGGTGCTCATGGCATTTTCAATAATCAGAGATGATATAACCGTTGTGACAGCGGACGCTATCGTCAATTCCGCAAACCCCGAACCGGTCTATGCGAGGGGTACGGATCGCGCAGTGTACACGGCGGCAGGAGCAGAAGAACTGCTCGCTGCAAGAAAGAAGATTGGAAAGATCAAAGTGGGAGATGTCGCTGTGACGCCCGCTTTTCGCCTTCGTGCCCAGTACATTTTCCATACTGTTGGTCCTCTTTGGATCGATGGGGACCACGGAGAACTGG
>JAFUBI010000158.1 GCA_017460285.1 Oscillospiraceae bacterium
CACCTCGTAGCGGGTGATGTAGCCTTCTTCGGCCATCACGCGGTCGATTTCGACGAGCTTATTGCTCGTCGTCATCGACACCGTTTCCTTGCCCACCATATTCTCTTCGACCACCGCTACAAAGAGGACCTCGCCCTGATGAAGGAGCTGGGGCTCAAGAGTTACCGGTTCTCCATCTCCTGGTCCCGTGTCTTTCCGGACGGGGACGGGGAGGTCAACGAGAAGGGAATCCGTTTCTATGACGCGGTCATCGATGAACTTGTGAGGAACGGGGTCGAGCCCATCGTGACCCTGTGCCACTACGATCTGCCCCTCGCTTTGGTAGAACGCTATGACGGGTGGATCTCAAGGCAGGCTGTCTATGATTTTGAGAGATATGCTCGCTTCGTCATCGACCGGTACAAGGACAAGGTGAAGATCTGGACCACCATCAATGGGCAGAGCGTCATCGTGCAGCACTGGACCAAGAAGAACATCATCCCGGAAAGATATCTTGCGGATCACAGCGTGCGGTACCGGATCAACCACCATCTGAATCTGGCACACTGTCTGGCGGTGAAGGCGGTCCACGAACTGGTCCCGGGAGGGATCGCAGGACCTGCGCTGGGTTACAGCCCGATCTATCCGCTCACCAGTTCGCCCAAGGACGCTCTGGCGGCGCTCAACTGCCAGGAGTTCCAGAACCAGTTCTATCTGGATGTATACTTCAAGGGTATCTACACAAAATCGGTACTCGCCTACATGCGGGATCAGGGCTTCGCCTTCGACTATCCGAAGGAGGACGAGGAGATCTTTAAAGAGAATTTGTCGGACTTTCTGGCGATCAACTACTATGCCAGCGAGTGCGTGAAGTGGCCGGAAGAAGGCGCTACTTTCCAGGAGGCAGGAGTGAACCTCAGCGGCGTGAAGGGCGGCATCGATCTCAACGAGACCCAGCCGGGCTTCTTTGAGAAGGTGATCAACCCCAACGCGGACCGGACCGAATGGGACTGGACCATCGATCCCTCTGGAATGGAATATCTGCTCCGGGATATCTCGACTCGTTACAACAAGCCCCTGATGATCACCGAGAACGGGATCGGGTATCACGAAGTGCTGGAGGACGGTACGGTGCACGACAGCTATCGGATCGACTACATGCAAAAGCACATCGCCGCCATCGCCAGGGCGATGCATTATGGGGCAGAGGTGTTCAGTTACAATCCCTGGTCCTTTGAGGACCTGCTCAGCACGAGCAATGGGTATCAGAAACGGTACGGGCTCGTCTACGTGAACCGGACTGACGAGGATCTGAAGGATCTGGCCAGGTATCCCAAAGACAGTTATTACTGGTATCAGCAGTTCATCCGGGAAAACCGGATCGAGATCTGAGAAGGTCTTTTCCGACCGACGCGGAAGTGTTCCACGCCGGTCTTGAGTTTTTCGCACGGGTGCGCAACAATGGGATAAGAAGCGGAGAAACAGGCTGGGATTTTTGGAGGGTGACCTTGAGATGGCTAAGAGTTATCCGGATATCGCGAAAGAGATCATCGATCTGATCGGAGGGACTGACAACATAAGCTCGGTCTCTCACTGCATGACCAGGCTTCATTTCACGGTCAAAGACAAGAGCAGAGTGCGGCTCGGGATCCTGGAGACTTCGCCGGATGTGCTGAAGGTCGTTGTGGCCAACAACCAGTGTCAGGTGGTCATCGGGGACGATGTGGCGGACATCTATGACGAGATCCAAAAGGAGATGGAACGCAAACCTGTCCAGGAGACGATCCACGGGACCCGAAGCCTCTTCATGAGGTTCTCCGCTCTCATCGACAAGGTGTACCTGCCCTTCGCGGGCGTCTTTTCCGCGGCGGGGATGCTGAAGGGACTGACCCTCATGTTCGTGTCTCTTGGAGTTCTGCAGGAGACATCCGTAGCCTATACGGTCCTTCGGGCGATATCCGAAGGGATCTTGTATTTTCTTCCGGTGTTCGTCAGTTACACGACAGCAGAGACCTTCGGGGCGAATCCCTACATCTCCATGGCTGTGGCAGCTGCTTTTGTCCATCCGGAGATCACCTCGCTGCTTCATTCCCTTGGTGGGGAGGGAAGCGCGGATCTGTTTGGTATCCCCTTCAAGGGAATGGACTACACCACTTCCGCCATCCCCATCTTTGTCGCCGTGCTGCTGCAGAGCAAAATTGAGAAGGGACTGAAGAAGATCCTGCCGTCCCTCGTTCGGGACACGCTGACGCTTTTCCTGTCCCTGACCGTCACCTCGGCAGCCATGTTCCTGGTGATCGGTCCGGTAATGAATCTCGTCAGCGACGGCATCGCTTCCGCCGTCGTCTTTCTGATCGGCTTGTCCCCGACCATAGCGGGGATGCTGTTTGGGGCGTTCTATCCCGTGCTCATCGTGCTGGGGCTGCAGTGGGGCCTGATCCCTGTTTATTTCGCGGGTATCAAAGCCAATGGCTACGACAACTTCATGATCTTCACGGTGGCTACCAACTTCATCCTGGCTGGTGTGGCGCTGGGCGTATACCTCAAGAGCCGGGAAAAGAAGATGAAGGAGGTGTCCTTTGCCGCCTTCCTCTCCGCATTAATAGGCGGGGTCACGGAGCCGTCGATCTACAACTGCACACTGAAATTCAAAAGACCGCTGGTCATCGTCTGCTGCGTTGACGCGGTCTGCGGAGCGGTCATCGGATTCACACGTACGGTCCAGTATTCCTTTGTTTCCTGGAACCTCCTCAGCATACCGGCACTTGTCGCCGGATCGAGCATCTATACGCTGTATATGATCCTCTTTGGATTTGCCGCGAGCACTGCCCTCGTCTACTTGTTCGGATACGACGATAGCATGCTGGAGAAAGAGACATAAGGTTTGAACCACGAAGTCTGAGGACAGTTGCTTGCGGTTCCCGCACGAAGTTATGTTTTCCGTCTGGAGGGGAAAATGAAGATAGCGAGAGTTCTGAACACAAATGCCGTGATAACGAAAGACGACCAGGGAAACGAGATCGTCCTTCTCGGACCCGGGTTGGGCTTCAAACACAGACCGGGGGATCTGGTGGAGGAGGACAAGGTCGAGAAGGTCTTCCATCTGGAGAACAAGGAGCACCAGAATCAGTTCCAGGAACTGCTCAACAACATCCCGGAGGCTTATATCTTCACGGCGGAAAACATCATCAACAAGGCGACGGAGGAATACGGTCTGAGACTTGGGGAGTCGATCCATATCTCCCTTGCGGACCACATCAAGCACGCGGTGGACAACCAGCGCGATGGGCTTATCATCCGGAACACCATCCTCAAGGAGATCATTCGCTCCTACAAAAAGGAGTACGCTGTGGGACTCTACGGTGTATCCGAGGTCAATAAGGTGTTTGGTGTTTCCCTGGCGGAAGACGAAGCCGGATTCATTGCCATGCACTTTGTCTCCTCCGAGTACACGAACGGGGACGTCAACACCAAGAAAATCATCCAGGTGGTCTCCAGTATCAACGAGCTCGTAACGAAAGAACTTGGTCTTACTCCGGACGAAACGGTTCTGGAATACCAGCGCTATGTCGTACACCTGAATTATCTCGCTGAGCGCATCGTGACCAAGAAACCTCCGGAGGATCAGAAAAAAGGGAACAGCATCCTGCTCACTTTTTCCCAGGAGTATCCCAGGGAATACAAGTGCGCCATGGATGTGAAAGAGTATATCCACAAAGAATTCGGATACACGGTGGGCAATGATGAGATCCTTTTCCTGCTAGTCCACCTGATCAGTGTGTCCAACCTCTAAAAAAGCATAGAGCAAGACTTTCAAATAGGTTTTGCATAGAGAAACGACCGGCATATATATCGCCGGTCGTGAGTTTTTTTGGATGTTTGCAGGCAGTCCGGATCCCTGAATCGAGATGTTGAACTATCATGCATGGACATGTTTGACCCTTTTGTTTATTATTAAGGTATCATAGGTGAAACGATACGGAATATGCGATGCTGCGCGCACCGGAAGGAGATAAAGACGATGAGCGAGATCAAGAAGTTTAAAGACCAGAACGGTTATATCTACGCATTGGCAGCGATACCGGACAATTACATGATCGGCGGATCTCTTGTGAACAAGATGCAGAGCGAGAGCGTACCTTTCACGGTGACGGCGTTCGCCATGGACACCCAGAAAGGTGTCTCGATCTATGGTCTTTCCGATGAGATGTTCACCACATACAAGAATCAGTTCATCAAGGCGACTATGAGATCTGTCCCGGACGTGATCTGGACTTCCATCCGGGAGTTTATCGAGCCGGAGGATTATCTGAAACAGTTCGCTGAAGCGATCTCCCAGATGACCCTGACTCCAGTGGCGGAAGCCAATCTCCCAAGTATCTTTGGGAGCAACCTGCAGAAGTCCTATGATGCCATGATGGCGCAGTACAATGCCTCCTTCCAGAGGGAAGCGAGCCTCGGAACACCCACCTATGCCAACAATTCCCTGTGCAAAGCTATGCTGGTGAAGTATAGGGGAAGAAAGCCGGACGGCACGGATTATGTGGTTCTGGCAGGAATGGACTACAAGGGCATCGAGTACTACACCAACGCCTCTCCTCTCAGCGCCATCAGCCCGCTGGGCGGTCTGGTGGGCAGTCTCTTGAAGAAGAAAGAGGTGGAGAAGAGTTCCGACAAGTTCGGGTACGGAAAGCCTTGCGACGCCATAGACTGGGGCTCCCAGAACAAGTTCGCACTGATCGCTCCTGCGGCTTATGAGCAGGAAGTGACAAAGGATTTCCTGGAGTTCGTCGCCACGTTCCACATGGAAGACAGCCTAAGGGAGCAGTTCTTCCAGAAACAGGCGGAGAGAATCATGCAGAGGATGCAGTTGACCATGCAGTTCCAGGCGATGGCTCAGCAGAGTATGATAAATCTCCAGAGAAACCAGCAGCAGCTCGCACAGACGCTGGCGAGAAACAGTGCGGAGATGTCTGCAGGGATCATGGACTCCTGGAACCGGAAGATGGCTTCCGACTCAAGGATCTCCCAGGCGAGATCCGAAGCGATCATGGGTGTGGATGTCTACACCAACAGTTATGGTCAGAACTACGATGTGAGCGTGAGCGCGGATCATGTGTACCAGAACCAGTATGGAGACGTCTATGGTATATCCGGAGTAGCGCCAGACCAGGAACTTCTCAACAAACTGAATTGGACAGAACTGAAGAAATAACGGCGAAGCATTGAGAAGAATACTCTTCAATGAAAAAGATGAGGACCAGTAACATGTTCCTCATCTTCTTTTTTAATTGAATTTTGGATTCAATGACAATCTGTTCCCAACCATGTATTCTTTTTGAGGTAAGCAAAATGATTTAGGTTAGGGATTCAAGCACTTGAATATTTAGAAATACGCCATTTGGAATCCACAAATGAAGGATAAATCTGACCTCCGCTTTTCTCCTAATAACACATTATGTGCGGGACGTAAGGCAAACCGGCTAGCAGAAGATCACTCATCTTGTTGTGATTCCCCAAGCAGTTTTGCATAAGCCATGAGGCGCGCGCGCAAACTCGGATCCGTCTTTGCAGTTTCAATTAATGAGAACAGATCAGGATCGTCAGACGAACGTATGGTTATGGAGGAGGGATGGCTATCCTCAGACAGACCGAACAGATAATCGGTCGAGGTGTTGAAAACTTGAGCCATATAAGAAACTGTTTGAAAAGAGGGTGTACGCTCTCCTCTCTCATATCTACCATATCCCATAGCAGACATGTTCAATCGTCGGGCAGCTTCCGCTCGCGTGATTCCTTGAGCAGTTCTTAATTCAGTCAATCTCTCTGGTATGAATTCCATGGTGTTTTCCTATGTAGCAAAAAGCGGATTAGAAAAGAATAAAGGTTCCTTGACAAATAACCAATGGTTATATACAATACACATATATAACCATTGGTTATTATAACGGGTTGAGTTTCTTTTTTCAATACTCAAAGAATATCTTTTGCCTATGGAATTGATCAGCACTCTGAATGATAAGGGAACTTGTCTTGTTAGATAAGTATGCACCTAATATCGGATTGCGAAGTTTGAAATCATACTGGGGTGAGGCAAAGCTTTGAAAGCACGGTAAAGAAGTGAGTCGAACTTGGAAGAAGAACTTTTGCGACACAAAAGTGAGAAAACAGCAGAAAAGGCATAAGGGAGGCGTTTGAACGAAAACCACAATGATGGATTACACAAGTTTCGAGAAACATATATTATTCCTAAAACAACAAAAAGTATTGTGTGAGGAAACGGAATCTCGCTTTTCGGAGAGTGGTATCGATATGCTGTTAGAACGATCCATGCGCCAACACATCGAGCTGTTAGAAATGCTAATGGGAGTCGAAAAGACCGATTCTGGATACAGCACGCTTTCGTGGTGGATCGAAAAGCAAAACTTTGGAAAGAAAAAAGGATTTCCAACGATATGTGACAAAATTAGCTGTGGAAATGCATTCGACTTCTCTACGGTCCGGGGATTATACGATTTTTTAACAGTGGAAGCAGACTGGAGTTTTCGCCAAAAACTGTTAATGGAACTCAAGGAGCAGCCTGTTACAGTAGAGGATGTTGAGGAAGGATTGACAGTCAGTATGTCTCATAAATTGTATATGGGGCTCACGAAGATACTCCTTGAAAGTTCGAACATGACGCTTGAAGAGTCCCTATATTCTTTTATCACTTGGTGTGTAGAACACCCGGAATCATTTGCGGAGTGGATACAGTCCTACAAGTGCAACAATAGTGAGGAGTTTTTTCATGAAGATCTTGTTGAAAGGATCGCAGATAGGTAGTGTTGTTGAGGCGTTGGATCTGTATGCGAGGATTTGGATTGGACAATTCGACCATATCATGTACGAGATGCGTTGGTTAAAAGACTGCGAAGAGATCGATCTACAAGAAGAACGGCTTGTCCATCTTTTCTTGGCACTGCGGAACATCCTACTTCCCGGTTTGAGCGGATATAGTCTTAGTGGCAGTTATGGAATTTTTTCCAGGAAAAGGGATATCAGAGCAGCAGTAGCATACGATTTGCAACAGGTAATACGATACCGAAAGGCTTGGTTTGAAAAACCAGAGGGAGGTTATACAGTGGATTTTCGTGCACCATATCCCTGTGAAGACGACCCG
>JAFUBI010000159.1 GCA_017460285.1 Oscillospiraceae bacterium
TTGAATAAAATAAAAGAAAACAGGCAGTGATCTAGATCACGACCTGTGATGATATAATGATAACATGATGTACTGGTTGAATAATACGATGTCGATTAGGGGTTGATAATATGACGAACTATGTAATCTCAGAAGCCGCACGTTGTTTGAATTGTAAGAAACCGTTTTGCCAAGAAGGGTGTCCTATCAGAACACCAATTCCACAGGTTATTCACCTTCTCAATGAGAACAAATTGAATGAAGCAGGGCAGATGCTCTTTGACAATAACCCTCTATCTATTGTGTGTTCACTGATATGCAATCACGCTAATCAGTGCGAAGGACATTGTATTCAGGGAAGAAAGAATTCAGCAATTCATATCAGTGATATTGAGCATTATATTTCGGATACCTATTTTGACAAAATGAAGATCGAATGCGCGCCGTGGAATGGAAAAATGATCGCGATAATAGGAAGCGGTCCTGCTGGCATTGCAGTTGCGATCATTATGACGAAAAAAGGATATAAGGTCACGATCTTTGAGTCTAAGGACAAGATCGGGGGAGTAATGCAATATGGTATACCCGAGTTCAGACTTCCAAGGTCGATCATGGACCGATATAAGAAGAAACTGATCGAAATAGGAGTGAGCATTAGACCCAATACGACAATTGGAGGTGCTCTCGAGATCCACAATCTTTTAGAGGATGGGTATAGCGCAGTTTTCATCGGTACTGGTGTATGGAGACCCAAAACTTTAGGGGTCAAGGGCGAGAGTTTGGGTAATGTTCATTTTGGGATAGACTACCTTGCAAGCCCAAAAGCATTTAATCTGGGAAACAATCTTGCTATTATCGGTACCGGAAATACGGCAATGGATGTTGCTAGGACAGCCCTGAGGCAAGGAGTCGAACACGTAACGATCTATTCCCATAATAATACGCTATCTGCAGCTAAGGCTGAGGTTGATTATGCGAGACTGGATGGCTGCGACTTTGAATACGACTTGGATACCGTAGAGATCACTCCGGAAGGACCATTATTCCGAAAGATCATGCGAAACGAAGAGGGGGAAGCGATTGGCTTCGAGCCGGAAAAAGTCCAAGTCAAATGTGATTCAGTCATTATCTGTGTTTCACAAGGTCCCAAGAATAAACTGATCTTGACTACGCCTGGTTTAAAGGGAAATGATAAAGGACTGCTGATCACTGAAAATACCGGAATGACAACAGTAGAGGGATTGTTTGCTGCTGGAGACGTGGTCTCAGGAGCAAAGACTATCGTTCAGGCTGTGGCCCAGGCTAAGGTTGTAGCAGAACAGATGGATCAATACATTAAGCAAAAAAGCGAAGCGGATTCTTGAAAGCAGCATTTTCTGCTGCTTTTTTCTTTCTCATAAGAAGTATGGTAGAATGGACATATAAAAAATGCACAGGATTGGTGGCTACAATGAAGCGTTCAGAGATCAATACTGCCATTCATGAGTTGGAGGAAATGTGCCGGCTACATCGGTGCTATTTGCCTCCTTTTTGTTTTTTTACTCCCGAGGAATGGCAAACAAAAGGACATGAATATGATGAGATAAGAGACTGTATGTTGGGATGGGATATTACCGACTATGGTCTTGGCGATTTTGATAAGATTGGTTTTTCACTGATCACGATCCGAAATGGAAACCGGAAAATGGCAGACAAGTACCCCAAAGTGTATGCAGAGAAGCTGCTGTTTCTAAAGGAAGGACAGTATGCTCCCAACCATTTTCATTGGTACAAAACTGAGGACATCATTAACAGGGGTGGAGGAAACGTTCTGATACGTGTATATAACTCCTTACCTGATGAAGAGATCGACAGGTTTTCAGATGTCACTGTGCATACTGACGGGAGAACATATACTGTTCCTGCCGGTACTCAAATACGTTTGACTCCTGGAGAAAGCATTCACATTCAACAAAAACTTTATCATGATTTTGCTGTTGAGCCGGGGACAGGACATGTTCTACTAGGCGAGGTAAGCCAATGCAATGATGACAACACGGATAATCGATTTAACCCACCAGTTGGAAGATTTCCTGCCATAGAAGAGGACGTTGCTCCGTATCGGTTGTTATGCAATGAGTATCCCAAGGCATGCGAGGAATAAAAAAAATGATTTATACGATTCATAATGATTATTTAACAGTATCTGTATCTTCCTTTGGAGCAGAATTACAATCCATTCGATCTGGCTCTAACAGGGAATATCTTTGGCAAGGTGATCTCAGTATTTGGAGCGGCAGAGCTCCAAATCTATTCCCGTTTGTTGCACGGCTAAGAGATGGTGTCTATCGAATGGACGATAAAGAGTATTCAATGAAGATACATGGTTTTGCCAAGTATTTGGAGTTCGAGTGTGTTAAAGAAGAAAAAGATGCTCTTGTTTTCGAACTGACATCCAACGAAGAGACATTAGCACAATATCCAAGAGATTTTCGCTTTCAAATCGGTTACAGTTTGAATGCAAATGGACTATCTGTGACTTATACTGTGGTGAATTTGGATAAAAGAACGATGTTCTTTGGCATCGGCGGTCATCCTGGATTTAATGTTCCTATGGAGGAAGGAAAGAAA
>JAFUBI010000160.1 GCA_017460285.1 Oscillospiraceae bacterium
CTTCCAAACGGATCCGGATCCTCAGCCGATATAACCTTCTATCGCATCAGCTGCTTCTGCGACGCCGTCTTCCTGCGCTATGGCGATCCCTGTCTGTTTCGCACCTTCGTCGTATTTCCCACTGATCAACTCCGCAAGAGCGCGTTTCACCTCTTCTACCGTACACAGTTTCCTGCGTATATACAGCGGTTCCGGACCAGCTCCGATGTGATGGTCGCTTCTCCCGTAAAAGTACTGATCGAGGGCAAGCGCGATCACCAGGGTAGGAAGTCCTGTTCTGAGTCCCAAACCGTTCGTGGTGTTTCCCCCGTGATGAACGACAGCTCTCACACGGTCGAAGATATATGCGTACGGTACCTTGCCGATGAAATACAACTGGTCGCTGTTTACTTTATCTGCCTCATCCAACTGTTCCGCCTGGATGATCGCCCGCAGCCCAGTCTCCTTCAACGCCTTCAGGACGATGCGCTGCAATTCCGCTAATTCCGGCGACTCCGCCTTTCCGAAGGCGACGAAGATGGGTCTTTCACCACCTGCCAAATACTCCTCCAGATCCTCCGGCGCTCTGTACTCCTTACCTGCCTGATCGGGATGATACCAATAACCGGTCACATGGATATGATCTCCCCAGTTCGGATCCGGTCTCATGAGGGTCCTGCTTGTAGGATAAAAGGTCAGAAGTTTCTTGCCATTCATTTCCTTGTATGTGCTGTTCAACTTCCATCGCTTCAGCCCATGCTCCCTTCTCCATTTGTTCAGGGCGAGCATCGTCATCAGGTTCATTCCCTCCGGGAGACCGTCGTAACTTTTTCGGACCTTTTCAGAATCGAATTCATCACAGTACAAGGAATACTGGGATGTGGGGTCCATGGGCGAATAAAACACCCTGGCACATGGAATACCCAAATATTCCGCTGCGTGATAAGCAAATGCGCTACAGGTTCCGTATATCACCAGATCGGAACCTTTGATCGCTGCTATCGTTTCATCCATAAAGGACGGATCCTCTTTCTTGAGTTTGAACATACCTATCGCGAAATCGAGACTTGTTTTGTAGTCCGTAACCAGATACTTCATCACATGATCAGCATCCACGTTGATCCTGAGAAATGTTGATCCCCCGTTTTCCACCATCGGTCGGAAGGATTCGTGGGTCAGAATACGAAAAGAGTGCCCTCTTTGCAGCATCTCTTTCCCCAATTCCACTAATGGTTCAACATCTCCCCTTGTACCTATTGCCACAGCTGTGATTACCATGTTGTTTCTCTCCGCCTGTATTCGAATGTTTTCTCTGTTTTCCTAGTAGACCATGTCTACACCTTTTTAAAAAAAGTTAGTTATTGCTAACTCCCACTCATTTTACCAACCTGCCGCCCACGCTTCAATAAAAAGTGAAGATGCCTGTTCTGAGCAGCGCACCTTCACGTTCGTTTAATTTAATGCCTTCAAAAGATCTCGATCTTTTTTTGATCGACCTTATTTGATGACCTTGTTGTTGATCTCTTCATGGAGCAATTTGCAGAAGTCGTCCAAAGACATGGCTCCAAGATCTTCTCCGGAACGATGGCGCGGAGAAACCGTACTGTTCTCGATATCCCGATCACCTACGACAAGCATGTAAGGCGTTTTCTCAAGAGTCGCCTCACGGATCTTTTTGCCGATCTTCTCGTTTCTGTCATCGATATCCACGCGGAAGATCTCATCTGCAAGTCTCTCCGCAACGCTCTCCGCATACTCTTTGGCGCGATCCGTGACAGGAAGTATGGTCACCTGGGTCGGAGCAAGCCATGTCGGGAAGTTGCCCATGGTCTCTTCGATCAGATACGCCATAAATCGGTCCAAAGAACCGAGGATCGCACGGTGGATCACGACAGGGGTCTTTTCTTTGCCGTCTGAATCGATGTACTTCAGGTCAAACTTCGCCGGGAGACAGAAGTCAAGCTGGCATGTGGACAGCGTATACTCCGCGCCGACAGCGGGCTTCACATTGACGTCGAGCTTAGGACCGTAGAAAGCTGCCTCACCGATCTCCTCAGTAAAATCGAGACCAAGTTCGACTAAAACTTCGCGAAGCGCAGTCTCAGCCGTGTTCCACATCTCGTCGTCCGGGTGATACTTCACTTTATCCTCCGGGTCTCTCAGTGAGAGGACGCAGCGGTAATCCGTGATATTGAAGTCCTTATAGGTATCAAAGATCAGATCGCATACAGCGGAGACTTCGTCTTTGATCTGTTCCGGTGTTACAAACAGGTGAGCATCGTTCTGGCAGAAATGCCTTCCGCGCTCGATTCCCTTCAACGCTCCGGATGCCTCATAACGGAAGTCGTGAGCGATCTCACCGATGCGCAGCGGCAGATCTCTGTAAGAGTGAAGCTTGCTGGCGTAGATCATCATGTGGTGAGGGCAGTTCATTGGGCGAAGCACATAGGCTTCATCGTCCAGTTCCATAGCCGGGAACATGTTGTCCTTATAATGATCCCAGTGTCCGGATGTCTTGTACAAACTGACAGTACCGACGCAGGGAGTCAAAACATGCTGATAGCCGAGACGGATCTCCTTATCGCGGATGTAGTTCTCCAGTTCTCGCCATACCGTATATCCTCTTGGGAGGAACATGGGCATGCCCTTTCCTACCAGATCGTCTGTCATGAATAGCCGCATATCTCTTCCGATCTTGCGGTGATCTCTGCGCTTTGCTTCTTCCAATTTCTGAAGGTAAGCGTCCAGTTCTTCCTTCTTTGGGAAAGCGATGCCATAGATGCGCTGCAGAGACTCGCGGGCGGCATCTCCACGCCAGTAAGAGGCGTTGCATGCCAACAGTTTGATACCGTTGCCTTTTACGCGTCCCGTGGAATCCAGATGCGGTCCGGCGCACAGGTCGACGAACTCACCCTGTTTGTAGAAGGAGATCGCCTCACCCTCTGGGATGTCGTTGATCAGTTCGATCTTAAACGGCTCATCCTTCATCAGTTCCAGCGCTTCTTCCCGGGAGAGTTCAAAACGCTCGATCTTCAGTTTCTCCTTGCTGATCTTTCGCATCTCTGCTTCGATCTTCTCCATTTCCTCTGCTGTAAATGCAAAAGGAGAATAGAGGTCATAATACCAGCCTTCATCGATCGCGGGGCCGATCGTCAGTTTCACTTCCGGCCAAAGACGTTTCACCGCCTGAGCCATGATATGGGAACAGGTGTGCCAATACGTATGTCGGTATTCCGGATTTTCAAAAGAGTAAAGATTGTTTTCATCCATTGTAAACTTCCTCCATTTTTTCGGGCATGTGCCCTTTCTTTCGTGGGGAGAGCAAAAAAATAACTCACCCCCGTAGATCAGGGGTGAGATAAGATCCCATGGTTCCACCCTGCTTCACCTTTCGGTGCGCTTGTGACCTCTGTAACGGGAGGACCCGTTCCGGTTATTTCCCGGACCGCTCGGAAGTGGTACAGCCGCCGTATCCCGTATTGCCCTCTCAGCCATGAGGCTTTTCTCTGTCCGGAACGTTCGGTTTCTTCTTCGTCTTCGCAATTAACGGATTTAATGTATCATCTTGTCACGAAAAAATCAATCCTCTTCGTAATCCTTGAGGTAGATCTTCTCGATCGATCTCCGATGTCCCGCCACAAAAATGAGACATAGGGTCGCGGTTAATGCTCCAAACAGAAACATCACTGTTCGATACGGAAGGACCTCTCCCAGCGCTCCGATCGACAGGGTGAGGATGGAGTTCAATATCAGAAAGGAAACGGAATCGAAAGCGTCGAGTCTCGCTCTCATCGAATCCGGTATATACTTTTGAAACGCCGCGTATCGAATATTTCCGCTCTGCACGCCGAGGAATCCACTAATTCCCCTGTTGACGATCATGAACGGAAAAGGAAGATACAGCAGGATCGCATCCATAATGTCGTGCGTGAGATAGATCCTCAGCGTCTTTTCAAACTTCTTCTCCTTTGGTGTTTCCTTCCTTACGAGTAGTATCCCGCCGATAGTGCGGCCGAGGAGATATATGCCTTCGTTGATCGCATACAGCTTCGGGCTAAAGCCCGCTGCCGTGGAAAAGAAAGCTACCGTAAGCGCTTCATAACCCGTACTCGTTCCGTTGCTGAAATCCGAATACAGTGTCTGGTACAGGATCCCAGGCTCTTCTTTGAGGTACTTTACCGCTTCCTTCAAGTCGCCCCACCACTGCTTAACGGAGAGTTTCGTTCCCTCTGTGACAGTTTCCTCGATCTCGATCCTGCTTTCGATCAGGCAGGCGAGGAGCGAACAAACCGCCTGAAAGAAAAGCATATTTGCGAGTCCGACCTGTTTATAGATGACAGAGACGACCGGCGTCATGACAACGGAGATCGTCGGATACAACAGAGATGACACTGTGAATCCTTTCTCTTCCATTCCCTTCGGAATGAGTTTTGGAAACAACGCGTTGTAGGACATGCCGTCCAGCTCACCGATCACGGCAAACAGGAGCGACGCGACAAGATACTGCATGTAACTGAAAGGATGTTTAAGAAGCCAAAAACCAGCCAGCAGATACATCAATGCGAACAGACCGTCAAAGAATACAAGAAATGGCTTCCTCGGATACCGATCAAGAACCGGGGACACGATGAGGGGGATCACCAGCCCCGGTATCATCTGCGTCGCGAACAAAACTGCAGAAGCCAGCGTCGACCCGGTCTCATCGAACACGATAAAAGACAACGCAAATCCAAGCGCTACGTTTCCGAGTGCACCGAGCGCGGTCGCGACAATGATCGTTGTGTAATTTTTTGTCCAGAGAGTCTTTTTCTCCATATCTTCCTCCGGTCCCTTCGGGATCGGTTCTCCTCCGTTGGGTCACATAGCATTAGTAGTATATCCCTCCAAAGCCTGTTCCACAATTGAACCCGTGGTTTGAAATGTAGTCCATTCAGGGAATCACTTTCTATCACTTGTTTGACATGTCCTTTCCTACCCGAAGGCATAACACCAGTCTTTAAGAAACATAATGATCAACTGCGCGCGAAGTTGTCCATATTGTGAATATAACTTGTATGTTAAATATCACGATTTGTCTTTATATAAGGTTGTGCAACATGCCGATTTGTTATGCTTCTTTCGAAATCGCTTTATAATACCTCGGAATTGTGGTACATTTTGTGTATAAGTCGCAATGAAACTGAATATGTTATGAGGAGAAGTTGTAAAAAGATGTATTTGAAAAAACTGTACAACGATCTCGATACGTTGGTCGATGAGGCAATGGCCGGCAGCAGACTGATCGCCCAGCCTGATGCAGACAAATATTCACGTGTTCTTCCAAACTCCAGGATCACCGTGCGCACAGACAAGTATAAAAAACCAAAAGGTCTGGTCAAACTGACACTTGGCGGCGGTGCAGGACACGAGGGTCCTCCAGGAGTCTTTATCCGTCCCGGCGGATTTGACGCGGCAACACAGGGAGATATCTTTACTGCTCCTTCCGCCATGCAGATGTTCCGCGCTATCCAGGCGATCGATGACGGAAGCCCGATCATCATGAATGTTGCCAGGCATGCGGGAGATGTTCTCAACGCGAAACTTTGCAAACAACTATGCGAAGCTCATGGCATCGACAAGGTCTACCTCAGCATCGGAGGAAATGATGTCGCTTCTGCCCCGAAGGGACACGAGAAAGAGCGCCGCGCTATTGGCGGAGCTCTGAATGCAACTTCCATCATGGCGGAATGTGGAGAAAGCGTGGAAGAGATCCTGAGGGTCGCAGAAAAATGCGACAGTCTGTCCCGTTCCTACGGTGTGGGCATCCGCAGCGCGATCCATCCGATCTCCGGATTGCCGATCATGGCGATGCCTGAAGATGAGATCGAAATGGGCATCGGTGTACACGGCGAATCCAGCGGGAATCGCATTAAGCTTCCCAGAAGCCGTGAACTGGCTCAGATGGTCTGTAAGATCCTTCTGGACGATATGCCTATCCCCTCCGGATCTGATATCGTTCTCAGTCTGGGTGGTCTGGGCGGAATGACTTGGACCGAACTCGATATCCTGTATAAGGATCTGTACGAATTCCTCGTCTATGACTGCGGTTACAACATCTGGCGCCACAGCGTGCGCAATTCCGGAACCCAGGAACTTGGCGGATTCATCCTCTCCATCGGCTATCCGGACGATGAGATCAAAAAATGGATGACCACAAGATTGCCAAAGGGTCTTTATCCAGACTAATGACACAATATGTTTGGAGGGTGAACTGAAATGATGAGATTTGAAGATCTAAAAAGAGCTGTATTCGCCGGAGCGGACAATGTCATCGCCAGAGAGATCGAACTCTGTGAACTGGACTCCTTCGTGGGGGACGGAGATCACGGCATCACTGTACGCAAAGGTTATCAAAAAGTTGAGAGTTCGATCAATGAGCAGGATCCTGATTCCATGAGCGACCTGATGCTCAGCGCCGGAATGGGTCTCGCAGATACCGCTGGAGGAGCAATCGGTCCGATCCTCGCCTCCATGTTCCTCGGATTCGCAGATTCACTGAAGGGCAAGGAAGAACTCAGCGTGAGCGATCTCGCTGATATGTTCGACAACGGATTGTTCCGCGTACAGGACCTCGGTGGTGCGAAAGCCGGAGACTGCACCATGGTCGACACGCTGCTTCCCTTTGTCGAGTCTCTCAAGAACGACGAGAGCGGCGATGTTAAAGAAGCTCTGCAGCTGGCAGTTCAGAAAGGACTGGAAGGATCCGATGCTACGAAGGATATGATCCCGAAACTTGGAAGAGCGAAGAACCTCGCTGAAAGAGCTATAGGATATATCGATGCAGGTTCCAGATCTATGTACTATTTCCTTAAAGGATTTGCGGACAATGCAGTTGTCTGAAAGACTTTGAGCAACGATCGAAAGGAGACAACTATGAGATTTAATTATCATGTACCTACCGAGATCCGGTTTGGGATCGGTGTAGTGGAAGGACTTGGAAAGACTGTAACCAATTACGGAAAAAAAGCGCTGCTGGTTTATGGCGGCAACAGCATCAAACGCAACGGTGTCTATGACGCCGTTACCAAATCTTTGAAAGATGCAGGGATCGAATGGTTTGAGCTCCCAGGAGTCGAACCTAATCCCCGTATGACCACCGTGGACAAAGGCTGGCAGATTTGCAAAGAGAACGGAGTAGACTTTATCGTCGCTGCCGGTGGCGGAAGTTCCGTCGACTGCGCAAAAGGTGTAGCTGCCGCAGCAGCTTACGACTGTTCTGTCGTTGAACTGATGGACAACCACACTCCTGTTTTGAAAGCTCTTCCGCTTTTCGTAGTTCTCACTCTGGCAGCTACAGGATCCGAGATGGACAGCGGTGGCGTCATCACAGACACAGTCAAGAAGATCAAAGGCGGGGTTTTCGGTCCTGCTCTTGCTCCTACTGTTTCCTTCCTTGACCCATCCTATACCTACACGGTTCCGAAGCGTCAGACAGCTGCCGGCACTGCGGACATTTTCACACATACTATAGAAAACTATTTTGACACAGCGAAAGATACTTACTTCGTAGATGGCGTCGCGGAAAGCATCCTGCGCACCTGTGTAAAGTATGGTCCGATCGCTATCGAGGATCCGACGAACGAAGAAGCCAGATCCAACCTGATGTGGGCTTCCCCCTGGGCTATCAACGGGCTTATCGGATGCGGAAGAAACGAAGGGTGGTCCCTGCACGGCATGCAGCACCCGATCGGTGCTTGGTATGACATCACCCATGGTGACGGTCTTGCGATCCTGATGCCTCACTGGATGCGCAGAGTATTGAACGAGGACACTCTCTTCAAGTTCGTTCAGTATGGCACCAATGTGTTCGGTATCGACCCAAGTCTCGATCCTCATGAGATAGCAGAGAAAGCGATCGAATGCACAGAGGACTTCCTGTTCAATAAATTAGGAATCCCGCGGACCCTTTCCGAGATCGGTGTAGACGACAAACACTTTGACGAAATGGCTGAAGACGCCGCGAAAGGTCTCACACGTGGCTTCGTTCCTCTCACAAAAGAAGACGTGGTAGAGATCTACAGAAAAGCACTTTAACTTCCCCCTATATAGCAGGAGACCCGGGATCAGCACGATTCCGGGTCTCTTCTGTTATCTCTGAGACTCAATAGTAATAAGGCGCGAACGGGGTATCTCTTTCGTCCGGTACGTCAGCATAGATACCAGCGTAGCGGCAGAACTCCTTCATCCTGCGAACGACTTCTTCCCCTCCCTCGATCTCGATCATATGGTGGACATAAGGCCCATACATGACAGCCTGTTCGAATTTCTGCCAGTCCTTGAACTCACCCCAGATATAATGTTGACGCGTGAAGGGACCGTCCACACTTTTGAAGTTACCCATGATCATCGAGTATTTGTTGTCCATACCGTCAAAACGTCCGATGGTATAGGTACCCGGTTTGACTTCAAATCCGCTTTGAGCCCCAAAATGCCCTTTGATCAGATAAGGATCGAAATTCTGATTTCCTGCAATTGATGGCGGGAAGACAGCGGTATGCCAGATCAGTTCTGCATTCGGGTTTGTCGGGTGATTCGCTGTAAATTCGCCAAAGAAGGGAAGTTTTTCACCAAACACGGCGGAAGACATCAGAACCTCGGTGATCCCACCCAGGATGTCACCTTCAAACATTACGAACATTCCCTCATTCGCTGCCATCTGCAGTTCCATCATTCCAGTATTTCCAAGGCCTCTGGTGAAACTGTTATCCACAGCGATCGCGGAACACCCTGTCGTCCGGTACATCTCTCTGTAGAAAAGCAGAACAGCTGCGCCGTTCAACAACGTTTCAGAGCCCTTTATCTCCTCATCCACGACAGGGAAATAGGACAGGAATTCATCCACGATCGGTTGAAGTTCGTCCCTTCTCTCCTTACGGATCTTTTCCACTTTTTCCGCAGCTTCTGCCACAGACATGGGGAAGATCTCAATTCCGAACTTCTCCATGAGTTCGTCTTCGTTGACCATCATGCTGGTGAAAGCCAATGGGCGATTCCCCAATTGCATGACACGCATGTGTTTCCAGTTTTTCAGCATGCAGGTAACAGCGGCAAAATCCGTGAAATATTTTGCAAACACTTCGGAGTCCACTTTGCAGGTGGGGATCTCCGTAAACTTCACATGATAGCGCTGTAAGAGTTTTGAAAGAGCAAACAAGCCGCATTGACCATCCAAAAGGCGCTCGCCGTACTCACTATCCCATATATCCTTTGTCTCTGTTTCGCCGAAATGTTCCTCCTGGGGAGACCAGATAAGTGTTGGCAGCCCGAGAAGCTGTCCAAGTTTGCCTCCAACCTCCTCACATCCGAAGTTGATATTGGCAATAAACAAGGCATCGACTTTCTGCAAGCGGAAATACTCTGCAATCTTTTCTGCCTGAGCATAGTCATACATCATAGCATCGTCCGTAACACCTTCCAAGTCCACGAACTCCACATGATCATTGCCGAAATGTTCCTTGATGTATGGCAAACAGACATTCATCACTTCATAGGCAGCACCGGCACTCCATATACCTTTGCTGTTTCGTCCTCCGAATCCCGGAAGATTCCTGCGGCACGGTGCGATCCCAATCTTGATCTTATAACTAATCATATGTTCTGTCTCCTCCCATTATCTCTAATCAAAGCAGCGACGCGCATTCACAGATCCTCCGAGGGATCCGCACTGTGGTTCACTATAAACAACTTTAGACAAATATTTCAAATCGCATTCTTTTTGAAATGATAGTAACTATACAATATTGTACTATTTTGTTGCCTGTTTTGTAAATTCCGCTGCACTAGTAAAATGACTAAAGATTCTCTTTAGTTTCCGTTAAAGTAACGAAACATCTCTTTTGTTTGGTCCGCAGCAACGCTTTTATGTCCAAAATACCTGATATTCAGCTTTATTTCCTCAGTATTTGTACTTTTAACAGCATCTTTTTCCAAATCAGACAACTTGCTCAATAAAAAGTACAAATTTGATATTTGTTGACCTGTGAACAGGAAGTGGGTACAATGAATTTGTAAAGTTGTCCATTTTTAGAGAAAATCTATATGTTTCATTATTCCAATACCAGGAGGTCATTTCATTATGCTCGCTAGTGGAAAACAGGCAAAAACTATCTTTAATGCCGCCCGCGAAGGTCACTGGGCAGTAGGTGCTTTTAATATCATGGACTATATAACCGCTGAAGCAGTCATCAGTGCCGCGGAGCAATTAGATGTACCTGTATGTCTTCAGTTGATGGATGGATACAATCCGGAAGCCCCGGAGGGCAGCAGATTTGGAATGACCGAGTCTCAGCAACATCACTTTGACACCTTCGTCATCAACCGCTCTAAAGATGCTACTGTTCCTGTGATTCTTCACCTGGATCACTGTCCTACCTATGAGGGGTGCATGCGCGGTCTGAAGCGTGGTCTCGCTTCCCTTATGCTTGACGCATCTCAACTCCCATTTGATGAGAATGCCGGAATGGTGAAAAAAGTCGTGGAGGCTGCTCACCCATGCGGGGTTATCGTTGAAGGTGAGATCGGTCATGTTGGCGGACACCCGAACAGCCATGGAGCCATATACACCGAAGTCGAGGATGCCGTTCGCTATGAAGAGGCTACAGGATGTGATCTGACAGCAATATCCATTGGCACAGTACATGGTTACTACGCAACTGAGCCGGTCCTCAACTACGACCGTATCGCTGAGATCCGCGAGGTCACCAAAAACCCGCTGGTGATGCATGGTTCATCCGGTCTGAAGGAAGATCAGTTCCGGGATGCCATCAAGGCTGGCATCTCGAAAGTCAACTTTGCCACCTATATTCAGATCGCCGGCGGAAAAGCTCAGTTGGAACTCGCAAAACAACTTATTGCGGACGATAAACGTGCAATGATGATGGCATTCAATACAGCCGGTCTGAGCGCCGCAAGAGATTATGTAAAGATGCATATGACGATCTTTGGAACTCAGAAAGTTTCTTTCTAAAGTGAAATAACAAGTTTACCAAAATAACAGCTGTCGATCCTTTGGGTTATAGTTACGGCAGTTGTTCTGTTTCCCGTTTAAACTTTTAATGTTCACCGGAAACCAAACGCAACCATATCCATCTGTGCTAGAAGGAAATTTGTTGTTAACAAGTAAGGAGGAATCCATGAAAGAGGTTTATGTAGAAGGAACCACCTTTCCTGACAGCTATCATAAAGCGCTTCTGGCATCGAATACATACGGGCAGATCAGCAACTGCTCCGACTGAGGTTGTACACAAAAAGAGATCTCATTGACCATGGTGGTGAATGAACCTCTTTCTGGACCCAGGATCAGCAAACTCTGGCGCTATTAACCTTGACGC
>JAFUBI010000010.1 GCA_017460285.1 Oscillospiraceae bacterium
TCATGCTCTACTTTTCCGTATAGGATCTCCAATGTCTCCTCACACCTTTTCAAACCACTTGTTAGCACCCTCATTCCCGATATATCAGGATAGACACCTTTTTCCAGCAGTTCTCTCAGTTCAGTGATCCCTGTTTCGGATAGGCGGATGTCGGTGCTCCCGCAGTACAGATGTCTCTCATTTGCATCTGTCTTCCCATGCCGTATCAGTACCAGAATCATTTCAGTTTCTGCTCCAATCCGCAGAAAACTCTGCACACATTTTTCGCTTTTGAGGACAGATAGGCGCACATCCTTCCCGTCATCTCTCGCCAAGCTCTCATATCTTCGCCAATAGGCACTACACCGCAGAAGATATCCTCACAGATGAAAAGGCTGTCCTTCCATTCTTCTTTATGTTTATCCAACAGTTCTGTTGCCTCCATCCCATTTCTGACACACCACAGAGAAAACTCTTCCGCATGATACAAACACTTCTTCCCAAATTCAATGCAACTTTCTTCTGTACAAAAATAGATATCGCTATCCTCGAGGTCATACTTATCTTTCGCAAGATCTAGTTTTCCCTGATAAGCTCCGCCAATGATCAGATCCATACTTCCTTTCCTTCCTCAGAGAAGTGCAACGGCAACGATACCGCACATTTCTGCAATTGTGAGCGCATATCCGGAGATATCTCCTGACATCCCTTCCAGATTGCGATATGCCCTGTACATGTACAGCAGATAAGCCAGGGCAACGACAACAGACACAAACCCATATTTCCCAAGGAAAACAAAACCCAACGCGGTCGATAAGATTAGCAGGAAAACTGAAACTCCTGTGTATGATTTCCTGACTCCGGTCTGATAGTCTCCGGAGTATTGGCTCGTAGGCATCGGTCTCAGAGTATAGACACAGATCGATGCCACACATCTCGAAACCGTCGGTATCTGTATCAAAGTAAAAAGATTTTCATTGCCGTCGAATGAGCAAAACGCAGCGAACTGTACCAGCACCAGAATCAAGCAATCGACTACAGCAAATGATCCCACATGAGGGTCTTTCAGGATCTTCCTTCTCTCTTCAATGCCTCTCCAGGACCGTATCGCATCGGACACGTCCAGAAAACCATCCATATGTATCCCCCCTGTCACGACATAGGGAAAAGCGCAGACGACTGCTGCTCGAAGAAACAGCGGAACGCCTAAAAAGTTCAACAGGTAGGCTATCAACGCCCAAAGCGCTCCGATCCATGCACCGACAAAAGGCAGAAACATCGTTGTCATCGGGCGGCAATCTTCGTCCCACCCGTGATAAGGGCATGGAATGGCACAGAACATCGTCATACTCATCATGAATGCTTTAAAACATTTTTTCATATATGGTTTTTCCTTTGTGAATGATCCTATTCCCAACGCTCGCTTCGATCACCACATCGCATTTCTGCGCAAGTACCCGATCGATAGAAGCCAAGGAACGTCTATATGATTCCGTAAAAGAGTCATACCTTGCTGCATCCGAATATATATAGTCTGATACGAAAACAGCATTGCCAGCCCTGTTTGCTACTTCCAAAAGTCCTTCGATGCACCTTGTTACAGCAGTAGGATCCGCCTCTGCTTCATAGGATTCAGGAAACATCTCGTTGAGCAAGAGTGCAGTCGTGCTGTCCACCAAAAAAGTCCCGGCCTCATCGGCTCTCTCAAAGATCGATGATATGTTTCTGCCAACCTCTATCGTCTCAAAGCCCATTCCAGATCTGTTCTCAATGTGTCGAGCGATCCTGACCCGATCCTCATCATCGTAGGGGATCATAGTAGCCACATAATACAGTTTTCCCTTTTTGGACAGTCTGACTGCGATATCCTGACCAAAACTTGACTTTCCGTTCTTGCTGCCACCGGAGATAAAAATATTCAATGCCTTTCCTCCACTTCAAAAGCTTCGATCTTTCTGATCTCATCAAGATAGGAGTCATCTATTTTCGCCTCTTCAAAGGTAGCCATGTCATTGATCACGGCACAAGCGGCATCCAGCATCATCATAGCGATTGGACATCCGCTTCCTTCTCCAAGCCGCATTCCCAGATCAAAAAGCGGCCTTAAACCGAGGTCCTCTATGGCAGTCCGATATCCCACTTCATAAGAAGCGTGAGACGGCACCATATAGTATTTGGAGTCCGGACATAGCCTTCCAGCGCAAACAGCGGCAACGACCGAAATAAACCCATCTATGACCACAGGAGTCCTCATGAATGCTGCGCCAATGAAAGCACCCGCCATTGCCGCGATATCAAACCCGCCGACCTTAGAGATTATGTCGATTACATCTTTCGGATCTGGAGCGTTCATCCTGACCGCTCTTTCTACAACTGCGATTTTCTTTTTATACGCCTCGTCCGTGATCCCTGCTCCGCGCCCGGTGAGTTCTTTCACTGACCTTCCCGTCAGAACAGACAGAACAGCGGAAGAGGTCGTGGTGTTCCCGATTCCCATCTCACCGATGCCGAGAACATCTGCACCGGCTTTCACAGCATCAACAGCCAGATCCGCGCCAATCAGGATTGCCTTAACTGCCTGCTCTTTACTCATGGCAGGTCCCTGCGATATGTCTCTTGTCCCATACGCGATCTTTTTGTCGATCACATCCGGATCTTTAATGAACGCATTGACGCCTACATCGCACACTGTGACACCGCATCCGAAGCGTTTTGCCAAAACTGCGGCTCCTGTTTTGCCCTTCGTCAAATTGATGGTCTGTGCGAACGTTACGGACTGAGGAGAGCTGGCTACCCCTTGCGCAACTACGCCATTATCGGAGCAAAAAACGAGAAGTTCTCTCTTTTTCAGTTCGTTTTTGACCTTTCCTGTCATGCCTGCCAGAGCGATGGAGAGATCCTCCAATCTGCCCAGGCTTCCCGGAGGCTTGGCAAGTTTTGCCTGAAGATCTCTTGCGGCGTCTTCCGCCTCCTTGTTCGGTCCTTTCACTCCCTGTATATACTCATTGATCCTTGTTTCAGAATATTCCATGTTAGGCTCCGTCAATACTCAATGCCCTTTCTGGCTGTAACACCGAGATCAAAAGGATGTTTTATTTTCTTCATCTCGGTCATGTAATCTGCTGCTTTACAGATCTCTGGCGCAGTATCACGTCCCGTCAGAATGATCTCTTTCTCCATTTTATTTTTAAGGAGTATATCCATAAGCATTTCGTGGTCGATCAGTCCGTGGTTGTGCGCAAATATAACCTCGTCTAGTACCAGAAGATCATAGCCATCGATCCTTTTTTCCACATCCTGAAGGACAGAAGAATAGCATTTTCTCGTCTCTTCCTTTTGTTCTTCTGTCATATCCCGAAGCCATCCATAAAAGACTTTCGGGATCAAAACATCGACCTGAGGAAGAAATGTGAGCACGCTATTCTCAGAGGAACTTCCATCTTTAAAAAACTGCACCCAAAGAACGCGCATCCCGCTCCCGACCGCTCTTACAGCCAATCCGCACGCAGCGGTCGTCTTTCCTTTTCCGTTCCCATAATACAAATGGACCATACACTTTCCTCCCGGGGATCTTATACATAAGATCCATCTTTATCCCAAACCATCCTCTTCGTCTTTGTCAACTTATGAAGGAAACAGTGTGACAACTACCTTTCACAAAAATCTGCCAAAGGTCGGCACATCACAGGTTCTTTCCCATATAGGACATCGCTCCCTATACCATGAACGGCTTTGCTTTTCTTATTCGAACATCTTACTAAAAGCTTCTAATAGCGCTTCGTTTTCCTTTTCCGTGCGGACAGCGATACGGTAATAACCTTTTCCCAAACCGGGGTAATTGGAGCAATCCCGGATTAAAAAACCTCTTTCCTTTAGATCTGCGTAGAAATCTTTCTCCGAATAAAGCATCAGGTAGTTCGCCTCACCTGACCAAACCTTTATCCCATATCGGCGAAGCCCTTCCATGAGTCTAACGCGTTGTTCTGTTACAAAGTGAACTGATCTCTCAAGCCAGTCCCCGCAACCTAATGCGGCGATGCCTGCCTGTTGGGCAAGATAAGAGACGTTCCAGCACTGCATCTTGGTGGACATTTTTTTGAGGAGCGCCTCATTGGAAGACATGATATAGCCGAGTCTTATGCCCGCCATGGCATAACTTTTGGTAAATGCCTTGAGCACCGTTACGTTGGGATTCTTTTCGACCAATGCAGGGACATCATATTTGTCCGGGTCTTCGGTCAAATCCAGAAAACACATATCGATGAACAATGGGACTCCCGTTTTAGCTAATGCATATACCAGTTCCCTTCCCACGGATATTCCTGTCGGATTGTTGGGCGTGCAGAGAAATACCGCAGAAAAGCGGGAGAGCTCCTCTTTCAGGATATCGTTCGTCAAACGGAAACCATTTTCTTCTTTCAACAGATAATGATCTGCTTTGATCCCGGCAGCAAAGATAGCTGTCTCGTACTCACTGAAAGTTGGCGACACGATCATCACGGAACGATCTAAAGGAAGGCAGTAAGCAAAGGAATAGATGAGCTCCGCTGCCCCATTACCGCAAAGGATATGATCCTGAGGTACAGATTCGTGCTCAGATATCTGTTTCACCAGTTCCCTGCAGTAGGGGTCAGGATATCTCCAACTGTTTTCCGCAGAATTTTGAATTGCGGAAACGATCTCCTGCGGCATTCCCGCGGGATTGATATTCGACGAAAAATCGTACTTTACCTTGTTGGAGTAGATATCCCCTCCATGAGGATTTTTCTGATTTATAAACATATCAGATAGGCTCCGATCCTGATCAATGTACCGATAACGAGCATGAAAAATGAAGTAGTATACATTAGTCCATTTGCCCTGGTGATATCATCCGGTTCGATCTCCCTCAACGGATCACCGATAAATTCCTTTTTATGGACCACGCCGCCATAGACAGCATCGCCGGCCAGCCGCACTCCTAGAGCACCGGCACAGGCAGACTCAGTCTGAGCGGAATTCGGACTTTCATGCTTATATCTGTCTCTGCGAAAGATCCTCCAGGCGTTTCCGGCATCAAGATAGCAAAGAGGACATGCCGCTACCATAAGCAAACCGGATATTCTCGCGGGAATAAAGTTGACAACGTCGTCTGCTTTCGCTGCGGTCCTTCCGAAATAAAGATATTTATCATTTTTATAGCCTATCATGGAATCCATCGTATTGACTGACTTGTAAAAAAATCCTCCCACCGCCCCAAACAGAAACATCCAGAACAAAGGAGCGACGACCCCATCGGAACAGTTTTCCGCGACTGTCTCCACCGCAGCACGGCAAATACCCTTGTCGTCCAAAACATTCGTATCCCGTCCCACGATATAAGACACAGCCGCCCTTGCAACTTCAGTATCACCGGTCACTAAAGCTTTCCGCACACGGTCGCTCTCTTTCGCTAATTGTCTGGCTGCCAAGAGTTGAAAACACATGATGCAGTTGATCGTGAAATAGAGCGAGGGATGTACCACCCACGCGAGTTTCAGCACCAGTGCGGGGACAGCCGTCGATACGACTACAACAATAGCTGCAGTAAGGGCGCCTCGACCAACATCTTTCCTGTCTCCATTTCCGCGTCGAAGTTTCTTATCTAAAAAGGCAATGATCTTTCCCATGCCTACAACGGGATGCGGGAGAGAATACGGATCCCCAATGAAAAAGTCCAGTACAAAACCAACGATAATGGCGACTGTCTGCAGCATAAACTTGTTATTCATCGAAAATCCCTCCTACATAGCAAAAAGAAGGTTAAATTCTGAGAGTTCGACATGTTGTATCTGCTGACCTTCCTTATGCGGATCACAATCAACGATACCGCATCAGATGTCACGAAGAAACTTCCGTGATCCAGTGCGATACCACGATTCCTGGCTCTTTTTCAAAATCGTCAATGCACTACGTGAAAGTTAATTGACACGTTTATGACCCTGTTTTAAGATTAAACCATATCGAAGAAAGGTCTTAACGCCAATTTACTGCAATATAAAATGCTTACCATTGAATTATAGTATAATTCGATCGTTTTGAGTTTAATGGGAGAAAAAGATGGTTGGTATTCTGTTCCTAATCTCAAAGTACCAAAATATATCGACTTTCGTTTCAAAGCAAAACAAGTGACACAATTATGTTCATGATCCATATTCTTCCTTCTGACATCCGATGCGATGTCCCTGAAGGGACAAATCTGATGGCGGCCCTTCGCTCTGCGGGTATCTTTTTGGATGCCCCTTGCGGAGGCGATGGGAAATGCGGGAAATGTTCCGTGATCGTCGATGGAACTGAAGTTCTAGCCTGTCAGACGACAGTAGAGAACGACATAGAAGTATACACCCCTGAAAAGAAAGATCTTCATGTTATACAATCCGGGATCGAAACGGATACACACATGGATCCGCTTTATCCCGGATATCTGATTGCCATCGATATCGGAACCACTTCCGTTGTCTGCTTTCTACTGGATGGCATAAACGGTCGGGAATTAGCTGCTGCCAGTTCTCTAAACCCTCAAACTGCTTTTGGTGCAGATGTGATCTCCCGTATCCGGGAAGCACTCGCCGGTCAATTGAAACTGGAGCAGGATGCTATCCTCAAGGAATTGACCAAACTGATCCTCACCGTCTGCAAAAAGGGAAATGTTGATCCGGTTGATATCAGCATGGTATCTGTTGTAGGAAACCCCGCTATGCAGCAGTTGTTTCTTGGTATCTCGCCGGAAAATCTTGCAAGCATTCCATTCGCTCCCGTATTGAAAGAAGCCAAAGCTGTCCCTTGCCGGGAGATCCTACCTGTATGTGAGAATGCCAAACTTCTGATCGTTCCGGACATTTCAGGATATGTCGGCGCGGACACACTGGGATGTGTTCTCTCTACAAGGCTTTACGATTCGGACGAATTGACTCTGATGGTGGATATCGGCACGAACGGAGAGATGGTTCTAGGAAATAAAGAGCGTATGATCGCTTGCTCCACAGCAGCAGGACCCGCATTGGAAGGCGCAAATATTCTCTTCGGGATGAGAGGCACGGACGGTGCCATCGACCATGTGAAGATCGAGAATGGTCGTATCTGCTGCAGCGTGATAGGTGGGGAAAAAGCAAAAGGGATCTGTGGCTCCGGTCTCGTCGATGCCGTTGCAGTGTGTCTGAACACGGGACTGATAAACCGCCGCGGACGTATATTGAACACAGATGAGATCGACGGGCAAAGATACATCCCTTTGTGCGATGGCGTTTATTTAACCCAGGATGATATTCGACAAGTCCAGATGGCAAAAGGAGCGATATGTGCCGGAATCCTTTTGATGGCGGAACAACTGGGAAAACAGGTAAAGGATATTCGCCACGTATTGTTGGCCGGAGCATTCGGGAGTTTTATGGATTCTGACAGCGCATGCCGGATCGGGCTACTTCCAGAAGAATTGAAAGATAGGATCACTACAGTAGGAAATGCGGCTGGAAGCGGGGCAAAGCTTCTTGCCTGCGACAAAGCAGAGATCAAGCGCGTACAGGAACTGAGGGATCAAATCGAATTCCTGGAACTCGCCAGTTTGAAAGAGTTTTCCGGAACCTTTGCCAAGTCCATGGGATTTCGAGGCGTGTGAACTCCCACTTCAGTTTCTTGTGGAAAGATCGAGAGACTGGTTCCCTGCATCATCGAAGCAGGATGGGATTCCTGGGACGGAATGGCGATCAACGACTACCATGAACTATATCAACAGCACGCCGACCAACTTATAATGGCGGCGCCTGCATCCGATTGCCCGGCTGGTTCCGATTCGGAAGTCCAGAAGGAAGGTGCAGCAAAATACACAGAAGAGTTTGCCAACAAAGAGAGACCTGCCATACTCTCAAATTATGACAAACCGGGACCCGATTTCGAAATCGAACTCCATAAACTCACAAGAGAGAAATTTGACGCAGCTTCGTGATCCACATCGATGCCGCCAGCTGTTCAAAATGATGCAAGTTCACAGAACTTTGTATGTATGAACAAGCATATTTTGTAACTCTCAAATTTGTGGAGAGAAATATCCAGATTACATAAGATCTCCGGCACTGATTCGAGTGCCGGAGATCCTGTATGTTGATCCGTTTTACCGCCAAGGATTCTCAGTAGGATACGGGAGAGACTTTGGCTGGTTATAACCGATATCGGCTACTCCAAGAAATTTGAAGACTTCGAACAGGGCTTTCCCGTGATGACCAAAAGCAACCGCACCGTGATGCGGGAAACGCTTCTGGATCAGAACATGACGGTAAAACCGTCCCATCTCCGGGATCGCAAACACGCCTATGCCGCCAAAACTGGTCGTTGCAACAGGCAGGACTTCTCCTTCTGCTATGTAGGAACGCAGCTGTCCCTGGCTGTCACACTGGAGGCGGAAGAAAGTGATCTCACCTGGAGCGATGTCTCCCTCCAATGTTCCTCTTGTGAAGTCCGGCTCGCTTCCTTCCGGTTCAAGAAGCCTGTGCTGAATGAGCTGATATTTGATTGCTCTGTCTGAACACATCTTGCAGCTCGGTGTGTTTCCACAGTGGAAGCCCATGAATGTGTCTGTGAGGGCATAATCGTATTTGCCCTTGATCTGGTCTTCCCACATCTTGGCTGGTACCGAGTTGTTGATATCAAGGATCGTGACCGCATCGAGTGACACGCATGCCCCGATATACTCGCTGAGAGCTCCATAGATATCTACTTCGCAGCTGACCGGGATCCCACGGCTGGCAAGGCGGGAGTTAACGAAACAGGGTTCAAATCCGAACTGCTCAGGGAAAGCGGGCCAGCACTTATCCGCAAATGCCACATATTTCCTGGCGCCTTTATGGTTCTCCGCCCAATCAAGAAGAGTAAGTTCAAACTGCGCCATTCGTCTAAGCAGTTCCGGATAATATTTTCCTTCGCCCATTTCGCCCGCCATGTCTCTGCAGACATCATCAATGCGTTCATCGTTGGCGTGGGCTTTATAACTGACAAGGAGATCCAATTCCGAATTTTCTTCGATCTCAACTCCCAGGTCGTACAGTCCTTTGATCGGCGCATTGCAGGCGAAGAAGTCCTGAGGACGTGGTCCAAAGGTTATGATCTTCAGATTCTTGACCCCGATAACCGCTCTCGCTACGGGCACGAACTCACCGATCATCTTCGCTATATCGTCTGCTGTTCCGACCGGATACTCCGGGATATAGCCATTCAAATGACGCATACCAAGGTTATAGGAGCAGTTCAGCATACCGCAGTACGCGTCTCCTCTGCCATTGATGAGGTCACCGTCGCCTTCTGCAGCAGCGACAAACATGCAAGGACCGTCAAAGTATTATGCGATCAGCGTTTCAGGCGTCTCAGGTCCGAAGTTGCCAAGGAATACAACAAGAGCGTTGCAGCCGGCTGTCTTGACATCTTCAACCGCCTTGAGCATATCGTTCTCGTTTTCTACGGTGACAGGGCACTCATACAATTCACCTTTATATGCTGCCTTGACCGCCTCACGACGCGCAATGGATAGTCCAATAGGAAAACAGTCGCGGCTTACCGCGATTATTCCCAGTTTCACCTCTGGAATGTTCTGCATAGTATCATCCTCCGTTTTTGTTATTCCTATTATATCCCTTTCCTTTGAACACTTCATCGGGAAAGTGAGGCTTCTCGCTGTTTCTCATGATCCTTTCCATTATTTTTTGCCTACGATATGAAAATCACAGATATCATCTCCGTTCCCGATCGTCTTCGTTCGGATCAAGGTATTCCCCATCAATTCCTGCTGGGCATAATCCGTTTTGCAAAGATGGGGCATCAAGTGAAAACAATTCTCTCTTCGTGCCATCTGGCAGATCGCGCATTTTGTATAGGTTATGGTGCATTCCGGCACATCCAAATCATAGGAAAATGTATAGTGCCAGTTCTCGGGATTCTCTGTGAAAACAGGATCGTTTTGAAGATGGTAACGCGTGAGAATGTTCTTCTCCGTAAAGAAATCCCTTCCCTTATTCATCTTTACGAATATCTCAGACGCACAGACGCTGTCCACCATCTCTCCGAAGATCTCATCGCTTACTTTATCCGGTGCCACTTTGTAAACAGCCATAAAATAGGCTGCCAGGTACAGCCCCATTATGAGGTTGTTCTTCATTCCGCCGACCTCAGGTTGATCCGCAATGATCCTTTTATACTCTGACTTGACGTCTTTCGGATTGATCTCAAGGACAGTTTCCTTCAAATAGGCAAAAGCCGGCTTCTTTACAAGAAGCGGCACTGCTACTCCCATTATTCCGTACTTCATCGTTTTTTCTGCTCCTTTCTGAGCGAATCTCTTGGGGATATTATTTGCGATTAGTCCCTTGTTAAACAAGAATCATAAGTTAGCAACCGCTAACTATTCTATCAGACATGTCTGGCTTCCTCAATCCATTCCGCACAGAAAAAGACCCCGACCGTTGTTGTGAGGTAGAGGTCCTTTTCCACATTGGAAGAATAGTATGTACTTTATAGCTCAGTTCTTAGCGGGTCAGCAGCCCAGCATCTAGAACGAACTGAGAGCCGTCAACATATCTCGCCTTATCCGACGCGAGGAACAGGACAGCATTGGCAACATCCTCCGGTTCGATCCATGGCACGGGCTGCAGGTTTCCCGCACTTGCTTCGGCTATCTCCTGAGGCGTCTTGCCTTCCATTGCCGCCAAGCCGTCATTCATTGGTGTATTGACCCCGGTGGGATGTATCGAGATCGCGCGAATATTGTAAGGAGCCAGTTCGATAGCGATCGCTTTTGTGAAACCGGTAAGCCCCCATTTGCTCGCAGTATAGTGAGACAGACGATTGCCACCTCTCAAACCCATGGTGGAAGAGTTGTTGATGATAACTCCGCTTTGCTGCTTCTTCAGATATGGAACGACAGCTCTCGTGACCTTGAACGCTCCTGTCAAGTTGAGTCCTACCATGGCATCCCACGCTTCGTCTGTCATCTGATCCACTTCGTAATACGCGCAAATACCCGCATTATTAAACAGGATGTCGATTCGTCCAAACTCTTCGATGGTGCCTTCCACCGCCTTTCGGACAGCCTCATTGTCCCGAACATCCCCCGTAAAAACGAGCGCACGAGAACCTAGAGCCTCCACTTCCGCCTTTAAGGAATCCAGCTCCTCATTAGTTCCGAATTCATAGTTTGGATACTCCGCTCTCTTGGCAATGTCGTAACCCACAACCCAAGCGCCTTCTTTCGCGAAAGCTAGCGCGGTAGCTCTGCCCTGTCCATGCGCAGCACCCGTAATAAATGCGACTTTTCCTTCAAATTCTTTAGCCATTGTATTTCTCCTTTTTGCGATAATTCAGCAATACTTCATCAAGATCCACTTTCGCTGAAGTGACAAACATGTTGGTAGCGGCCATCTGTCCTGCAAAAGCCAGGATCTGAATGACCTCTGTCTCCGAAAAGATCTCATCCAGCCGAACATAGACATCTTCCGGAATGTGATGAAAGTCCACCACAAATGCTCTTCCCAGATCCCAGAGCACCTGCTCCCTATCGGACAATTGCAGGTTTTCCAGGTCCTCACCCTTTTCGATCAGGATCTTCCGGAAAAAAGTACCACACACCAAACAGTCATTCTGCGTGGAAATGCTGTAACTCAGAATAAGAAACTCTCTCTCGGATAAAAACTTCAGCAGTCCTTTTTGAAGATCATACCATCCCATATAGACCCTGAAAGAAGGCAGATCGCGAAGTAAAGTGTATTTCATATTGGTCATATGACCGCCCTGCTCATTTTCATGATAAGCAACTGCTTCCGTCTGTTCCTCGTTCAATCCGATCTCGTCTGCTCTTTTATACCTGCTCATTGAACTTCTCCTTTTGTACGATTATAAGCGTCGATCTCTGCTGTCGTCTGCTTGTCGTCAAAGAAAAGATAGCAGATCAACGCAATAAAGATCGTAATGCTGATGATAACGGCAGTGACCTGTACACCTTCTGCTGTAGCTAAGGCATATCCCGGGGAGTTATAAGCTATGATGATCGGGCAAAGAGCTACAACCGCGCTTTGTCCAAGTTGTTGGATAAATGCGCGTACTGTCATGAACATAGCGGCATTATCCTCACCCGTACGGATCTGATCCAACTGGGCAATATCCGCAAACGCTGCGTTGGGAACGATATTGGTGATCGATATGGGAAAGCCGATGAGCACTCCCAAAAGGATCGAGAAAGTTACAGGAGACATAACTCGAGTGATCACTTCGTGTAAAGCGATGGAAGAGTACAGCACAGTATATACTGCGCACGCAAACAGGATCATAGTTTTCTTTCCATATTTCTTGACCCCCTTGTTCACCAGAGGATAACTTGCCACCCCGATAAGCATGGCGATCGCCATCACGATCGTGGCGTAGGTATCACCCGCATCTCCGAGGCCGATCAACAAGCGAAGATAATATAGAAGTGTCGTGTTGAAGAACTGAAATGCGACCCACATAAAGAAATAAGCGACCGTGAGGATCAGATAATTCTTATACTGAAAGGTCCTCTTGAAAGAAGTCAGAAGAGGCGTATAGGAAGGTTCCGCTTTGGCGTATTCTGTCTCTGGGAAAGTGTACGCAGGGATGAAAACAAAGATCCCGGCGATGAGCGAAACAACGATGAACACACCCTGCCAGTAGTTGAGAGGAGATACTCCCTGAGAGACAAAGACACCGCGCAGGATCGGTGCGATGTAGACAAGAGCCGAACCAAGAACGAAGAAAAATGTCTCCTGTGTGAAGAACTTCATTCGGTCTTCCGTGTCGGTAACGATCTCTGTTGCAAGAGCAGAGAAGGGAACCAAATACAGGGAGGAGGAGATGAAGTAAATCGACATCATGATTCCAACCCAAATGGTGTTCGCCAGACTTGCCCCCTGAAACGGCGCCAAGCCCAACAGCGCTCCGGACACAACCCATGGGATAACCGCCAGTCGCATAAACGGGACGCGTTTTCCGTTTTTGTTGTGCAGTCGGTCCGACTTGCTCGCGATCCAGGGATCGATGAAAGCGTCTATGATAGCCCCTATCCCTCTCATTATCGCAAAAGCGACGGCACCGAATACCAATTTCTGGGGTATTCCGCTTCCCTCCGCCGGTACATAAAGCGCCATAAGGTATGTCGTAATAAGACCATTAAAGAGGGACCGTGCCATATCCCCGAAGCAGAAACGGGTCAACGCCTGTTTCTTCCGTTTCTCCTCATCGGTCAATTGTTTCTTAGCCATTCTTTTTCCTCTTTCTACAACAAAGATCCGGGAACACAACTCCCGGATCATCCATCTATCGGTTCAAGTTTAAGGATCACTGTATCAGAACGATCCCCGATGGACTCTCCGGGCATTCTTTCCACAGCAACAAGAAGAATTTCTTCTGTACGTCATGTCCGTTTCCTCCATCTCAATTCTTATCACCTATTGTATCACTAGGTAATAAATTGTCCATACCTAAATTTCAATATCCCAAACTTAGATCGTACAAGTCTCCTCAGCAATTACGGAAGCACACTTTTCCCTTAGGAGCTTCTTGAATTTCACCGGCTCATCCCCCATGGGGTTGTGTCCGGACATTTCAAACCATATCAGTTCCTTATCTGTAGCTTCGATGGAACGGTACCAGTCCTCTACCAGTTCAGACGGCGTATTCATGTCCAGTCTCCCATCAAAGATATAGAAACGGGTATTGAACTTGGTGCATGTCTTAGGGAAACACGTGGTACCCAACTCTCCCCACATTTTCTTTAGGACCTTCTTATATCCTAGCAACAGTCCGATGATATCCGACAGCGTATATTCTCCAGAAGTGAGCATGGGAACGACCATCGCGTTCCAATAATTGTCCTTTCCGGACTGCTTGGAATATCCGCCATAGCGCATCATGAGATTCCGTTGGACCATCATGCCCTTGAACCCGCCCTTGTACTGCCCCATCACAGGAGGACCTACTTCTTTTAAACGGGTCACAGCGTCTGTGTCACCGGCTTCTTCTGCAGACTTAAGGGTATAGTTGTAACTGATCTCCTCATTTTTCGCAATATCCACAACTTGTCCGAATCCGAACAGGGCGGCAACCTTTTCGGGATATCTGCTGATGAGCCATACCCCCAACTCACTGCCCCAGCTTCCTCCGATCACAAAGATCTTATCTTTGCTGAATTTCCTGCAAAGCCACTCCACCAATTCCGCCGCGTCATCCGTAAGACGTTCGATCGTGAGGGTATCCTGCGAGACTCCCCAGTAGGAGCCGCCTGTTCCTCTCTGGTCCCACGTAACGATCGTGAACGTATCCAGGAGATCGATATCATGCGTCATGATGGAATGCCTGTTGCAGACGCCAGGTCCGCCGTGAAGAAACAGCAAGACCGGCCTTTTCGGGTCCTCTGTTCTGTAGTGGATCTTCTGCCAAACACCTCCGAGAAGTATCTTTTCTTTCTTATCGACCATGCTAGTCCCTTCTTTCTTTTCCATCGCTTAAAAACTCAATCTTCAGTCCAAAGTGTTCCGGACCCTAGAAGAGCGACTTCCGTATAAGGTTCTTTTGGGAAGACCAAGGTCGTGTTGGCAAAAGTCCCTTCATCGGCAAAGATCTCCGCGATCATATGATCAAAATACAGATCCAAAGTGACAGGACCGTCTAATAGACGTTCTGTCTTTGCCACGGACATAAGTCCTGATTCATACAGATCACTAAAATCCTTTATGCCGGATTCGGACCTGTCCACTGTGAATTGGTGACTATTGTCCAGTGCTACCCTCAGTATGTCGCCTTCTGGATTTGAAAGGACCAATACGAACGGTCCGTCTGTTTCCACCCGTATATTGAACAACTCCCCTTTCAGTTTCGCTTCCGCTTTTTCCGGTTTCATCCACCCTTCTGGTGTTCTTCCCTGGGGAACTGAGAAGTGCGCTGTAAGGGAAGACTCCGGTGCGACAGGCTTCCCGGCAAGTCGGATGCCACATTTAGTCTTTACGAGCGACAGTCTTCTGGCATAGGTCATGAGCCCGCGATATTCCCCTGTTGGAACTACACCGGCATAGCCCGGGTTTGCTGCCCATCCCATCATGAGTTTATCCGACGTTCCGAAAAAAGTCGTCTGTGCATAGTTGTCATAACCGGAATCGACCATCAGTGGATTGGGGGCACTCACAGTCTGCCGGAAAGTCCGTCCGTCAAATTCTCCTACGAAGTACTGCGTCCGGCTTCCACCGAAATCAAAGGTCAAAAGCATACTGCTCATTAGGATCCAGTATTCCTCTCCGTCCTCTGTACGAAGCGGAAACAGATCCGGACATTCAAATATGCCGCCAAGACCCTTCTCTTCTCTCCCGAACTCTCCTGTTTTGTCCCAATGGATAAGATCCTTGGAAGCATAGAATTCAACATGATCGCCTGCAGCCAACACCACGGTCCAGCAATCCAGAATATCATTTCGAAAGACTTTAGGATCCCGGAAATCGATCTTTTCTGTGTTTGGAATAACAGGATTACCGGAATATGGAATAAAGTGCATTCCATCGTTGGAGTAGGCAATGCTCTGCTGCTCATATTCACCATGGCTTGTGTACATCAGAACTATGGGGTCTCCGCCTTTTCCGAGACCGGAAGTATTCCCGCAGTCGATCACAGCGCTCCCGGAAAATATGCTGCCCAGTTTTTCCTCCGGAGCCAGCGCTAACCCCTGATCCTTCCAGGTGAGCAGATCCTTACTGGTCGCATGAAGCCAATGCATCCCCACGTTCCACTTTGGTGACAGCGGATTGTGCTGTGCAAAAAGATGCCACACTCCGTCTTTCAAAAACAGACCGTTGGGATCATTCGTCCATCCCTTTTTCGGCGTAAAATGCATCTCCGGTCTGTAATCTCGATTCTCGCTTCGCTCCATATCCCAACTCGTCTCCTCTGGTATTTTGTTTAAGAATATCCCAGATCCATATATCAGGTCAAACGATCTGCCTACCAATTTATTCTTTGCATACCGAATTGAGGGGCAAGACTTTGCGCAATATTTCTTATAATAATGTTATACTTTCAATATGATTATGGATATCGAACAATTACTATCGGGAGAATGCCATGGATGCCCGCAATGGAAACAAGACAACAAGGATCGTGATCATCGGAAGCATACTGATCGCAGCAATGCTGATCCTGACGACCATCTGGATGGGTCAGAGCGTCCGAAACGATAATGAAAAAGCAGTACGTGTCGTCAGTCTTCTTTATCTGGACGAGCTCGCAGGCAGACGAGAGCAAGTCGTGGAAAAGAACCTGGACAACAGGATACGCGATCTTGGGGTGGCTGTCGACCTTATGAGCGGTGACGATCTCAGTGATCTCGAACATCTCCAAGCCTATCAGGCCCGTATGAAAAAACTGTACAACCTGGAATAGTTCGCGTTCGTGGATACAGCGGGAACCATATACACATCTCTCGGACTCCAGACAAATATCGATGAGTACAGTTTTGACTATAAGACCATCCGCGAACCGGAGATCTCCATCTTCAACCTCAACTCTACTGAGAAAAAAGTAATAATCGCTGTACCAGTGGATCTGTCCTTTGAAGGAAAGAATCTCCGCACCTGCTTCATGGAGATCGACATGAAAGAGATGCTCTCTGGAGTCTCTATGGATTCCACTGAAGGAGACGCAACTTTCTGCAACATTTATACGAAAGACGGGATCCCACTTACAGATACCATACTTGGCGGACTCGCAGTCGAAGATAATCTTCTTGAGGCTATGAAAAATGCTGTGTTTGAGAACGGATACTCATACGAAGCGATTCAGGATGATGTCCAAAACATCAGAAAAGGACAGGTCTCCTTTGCATATGACGGTGTGCGGGATACCCTGAGTTATGTTCCTGTGGCGGGCACCGACTGGCTGCTCACCTATCTTATACGGGAGAGCGTCATAACCGATGAGATATCCGGCATCTCACAGGGTATGATCCAGAGAAGTATAATCCAGTCCGTCTTGACTGTCGCCGCCATGTTTGTAATGTTCAGTTTTATCTTTTCAGAAACAAGAAAAAGCGCACAGCTCCAGTTGGATAAAGAGATATCGGAAGCAGAACTCAAAGGAAAGAACGAAGAGCTTGAACATAGGATCGGCTTGCAAAAACAATTGGAAGAGCAAAGTCAGGCTCTTTCCGATGCACTTGGAGTTGCAGAAGAAGCAAGCAGAGCCAAGACTGCATTTCTCTCCAACATGTCCCATGAGATCCGCACCCCTATGAATGCGATAATCGGGCTCGACAACATTGCCCTGAACGATCCGGAGACTCCAGAGAAAACAAAGGATTATCTGAGAAAGATAGGCGCTTCGGCAGATCATCTGCTCAGCCTCATCAATGATATTCTGGACATGTCCAGGATCGAATCCGGTAGAATGACCCTTAAGAATGAGGAATTCTCTTTACAAAAACTGTTGGAAGCCATCAATACTATGTTCTCCAGCCAGTGTCAGGACAAAGGTCTGGATTATCAGTGTCACATCCGAAGTGAAGTCGATGATTACTATATCGGAGATAATATGAAGCTCCGACAGGTACTCATCAATATACTCGGAAACGCTGTGAAGTTCACTCCGGAAGGTGGCAAAGTCGAACTGGATGTCGAAAGAATAGCCCAGTATGAAGGAAAGACCGCCTTGAAATTCGTTGTAAGCGATACTGGGGTCGGTATGAGCAAAGATTTCCTTCCAAAGATCTTCGACGCATTTGCGCAGGAAGACAATTCCAGCACAAACAAATACGGTAGTTCCGGGCTTGGAATGGCGATAACCAAGAACACCGTCGAGATGATGAATGGAAACATCGAAGTAGAGAGCGAAAAAGGAAAAGGATCTATTTTCCGAGTTACAGTCACCCTTCAGGATTCCAACCGCAAAGGCAACGGAGCTTTGCATGAAGAGATCGTTCCAAGTGAATTGACTGTTTTGATAATCGATGACGATCCGGTCGCATGCGAGCATGCAAAACTTGTTTTGGAGAAAGCCAGTATCGCTTCGGAAACTGCTTTATCCGGAACTGAAGCGATCGAAATGGTTCGGATACGTCATGCGAGAAGGAATCCATATAATCTCATTCTTGTCGACTGGAAAATGCCTGAGATGGATGGTGTAGAGACGACAAGAAAGATCCGTGAGATTGTTGGAAACGAATCCGCGATCATTATACTGACCGCCTACCGATGGGATGACGTATTGGAAGAAGCTCTTAGTGCGGGAGTAGACAGTTTCATCCCGAAACCGGTGTTTGCACAGAATGTACTGGATGAATTTAGATCGTCCTTGATCAAAAAAAGTGTCCACCCAAGTAAAGCAGAACACAAAGTGGACCTTATGGGAAAAAGGATCCTTGTCGCAGAGGATGTGGAGATCAACGCAGAGATCATTATGATGCTCCTGAACTCAAGAGGAATGGAAGTAGAGCATGCGGAAAACGGAAAGATTGCTGTTGAGATGTTCACTAAAAGACCGGAGAACTATTATGATGCGATCCTGATGGATCTGCGCATGCCGGAAATGGATGGGCTTGAAGCAACAAAAGCGATACGCAGTCTGGAAAGAAAAGACCGCAATACGATTCCGATAATAGCGCTGACTGCAAATGCCTTTGATGAAGATGTACAAAGAAGCCTGCAAGCAGGGCTCAATGCTCATCTTTCCAAACCAGTTCAACCTGAGGACCTCTATAAAACTCTGGAAAGTCTGATCCAGGAATAGCGATTTTCATACGGATAGCAAAAATAGACCTAGTGATCCCTGTCACCTGGTCTATTTTCTTATCCTCACGGTCTTCCTATTATAAGATTTTTATTATATTAATGATCTTTCGAGGGCTCTCTTATAAGGTCGTACATATGGAATCTTTCACCGCAGTTTCTGATCCTGTCCAAGGTCATGCCAAGGTGCTGGTAACGAAGGCATTTGTCTTTGTCATCTGTATCCAAGATGACTGGCAAACCCCTGTTGTCAGCGATCTTATACACGTAATCCATCATTTCCTTCATATAGCCTTGTTTTTGATACTCTTCGCGCACAGCCAACATCTCGATCCGGATGAATTTCCTCTTTGCCTTCCTCATTCTTGTCTCGATGGTGTTTCCCTCCGCGAAACAAGCGGAAATAAACTCTTTCATCTGCTTATAGCCGCCAAGAACCTTTTTTTCCGCAAGGATCATCTTTATTCCTTCGATAAACTTGACCGATCCTACACCTTCACCGGACAGTATCAAAAATCCTTCCCGCTTATCTGAAGTTGTGTATAACATTCCACTCTTATAGGCAGCCTGAACGATAGCATCGATATAAGTGAACATGTCTTCTTTTGTTCTAATGTATTTGGTCAGTCCTTCGTCCTCTGAATTGTACCGATATCTCCAAAACGCATCAGCGATCTGATGAGATGTTTCAATCAGTTCTTCTTTTGTGAGGTTTTCCAGTTTCTGCATTTCTTTTCCTCCACGATCAATAGTTGAATTTCTCTCTAAACGCCCACATCCCTAAGCAGATTAAGCAATATTCTTCATTAATGGCTCTACTTCCGCACCCATTGGATGATTTCCTGTTCGGAGTCGGCAAAGTATCTCAGATTTTCTTTCCGATATTTACCGAAGGTCTTGTACATTAATCCGATCAGGGGAATCATTCGATATAAGCCCTTTTCTCTCTCCCCATTCGGCATAAGGCCAGTCAAGTGGCTGCCATGAGGAAATAGAACGACTTTGACTTCTTTCTCATATCCGCAGTTGTTTAATTGATCTTTTATCATCCTGGCAGAGTACTCCGATGGCCAGGCTTCATCCTCCTGACCTGCGATCAACAATACTCTTGCTCCAGTTTTCTCCACGTTCAACTTTGCTTTCTGTACATTTGACTCATTTCTATAAGCATCGTAGAAAGCAGCCCACATACCGGTGACCCTATACTTGACTGCTGGATGGCTTTGATACCTTGCAGCTTTCACTACAGAAAAATCTGCTCTTACGAAGGGAATATCCATGCCTTGCCAAGTTGCTATGCTGTGATCGGTCATGGTTTTCTTATCTTTAAGAGTTCCTTCAAAAGGCACATGCGTTGGCGATACCAAGATCACATTTTCCATTCCGCCGATGTACTGTGCAACAAGTACCGCAAAGATCGACCCCATCGACTGACCATAAACACTGATATGTGAGATCTTCTTGTTTTCTCTCAGGTATTTGACCGCAGGAAGAAACAACTCCAATGGGATCTGATTCGGAGAATCTGGCAACCCATCTGCGCCAAATAATGAGACAGCCAACCCAGTAATCCTGTAATCAGCAAACCGCTCCGCAAATTTGATCCCTGGCAAAAGGCTTTTTTCTCCACCCATAATAACGATGACCGCTCTGTCACTGCCCCCATCCGATTCAGCCAGGTGCCCAACAAATCCATGTTGCTTATATGTAAAATCTTCGTGCCTCATATTTCCCTTTAGCTTATATTTTTCTTTATCGTGCAACGTCATTACACCGCGTTGCGACCTCAATCGTCGCTTTAGAGTTCTCCTTTTGGCAGTACTACTGTCCACCCCAAATCGAGACGCCAAATGCAGAGTGTAAAAGCGGAGCACCGTTTTGTTAGCCTGTGCTAACTTAGACCTATTAAAAAAACCATCAAACAATTTTCCGTTCCAGGATCATTGACAGACGGGAGAAAAACGGTTAGTCATCGCTAACTATTATGCCTCACCATACGGCTGTTTTTCAAGTCATTGCGACTGGGAAGAAATGCGGAGAACCTCATTGACACAAAATGAACCGATGGATAATAGCAGTGAGATATTGTGCCTCAAAACTATCTTAATATGTATTACTCAAATATAGTTGTCGATTTTCTTCTTTCCAATTGTAGTATTCGCTCACTAACGGCGTATACCCTAACTTTTTAAGGAATTCATAACTGATCGCATAATTACCTTTATAGTGTCTCCCACTGTAAAGATACCGCAGATGTTCCAGCATGTACTCATCTATTTCGTGCAGACCGTCAGTTACTGTTATGACCGGGAAATAAAATCTGCTCCATGTAAAATCGTTGTTGCCCGAAAGATCATAGAACTTGTTGTCAAAACTCCTTATCATGGCTCTCGCCGCTTTGGCATAATCCTGATTGTTTCTTGTCCTCCACATATAAAGTTTATGGGCTTTTCTTCTGATCTTCCCCTTCATTTTTTCAATGGTCGCTGGTGAGAGATCGATGTTTCCTTCGTGGCATTCGAAACCAAGAAAACTAAATGGCTCATGAGGTGTAATATAAGCCGTCTTCTCTTTGTTTACTGTAAGTTTTTTCTCAGACAGGTGATCCTTGACCCGTTTATAATCGTCAATCATTTCTTCATAAGTATCTGAAATGATCAATATGTCATCTGAATATCGAAAATAATGCCTATTTTGAAACAGTTCGTCCAAAGACGAAAGATAAACATTGGCCATAAAAGACGCTAGAGGAACTCCTGCCATCACTCCTCTTTTTTCTCCAATGATCTTTCCTTCATATACACATTTGTCCTGATTCAAAAGGTCACTGACAAATTCATAGAGCTGTTCATCGTCTTCAAAAATGCATTTCAATATCTTCAACAGGAGGAAAGTATCTATAGAGTTGAAGTAATCATGGATATCGAGTTTTAAGATATACTTTTTCTCTAAATTATCGATCCTCATTATCCGATCAAAAGCAGTTTTAGCGGTCGTATTCCTCCGGAAAGAGTAACAGTTGTCCGATATTTTGTCGTCATATTTGTAAAGCAGAAAAGCAAGGTGCTTCAATACCCAAGTCTCATCCTCATCGTAGCTGTATACGAATCTCTTCTTGTGGCTTCCCATCTTTGAAAGGATGATCTTGCGTGGTATAGAAAAAGAAAGGGAAGAAGCAATGGGAAGA
>JAFUBI010000161.1 GCA_017460285.1 Oscillospiraceae bacterium
AGCATCATTGGAGACCGTAAGGAACTGGATGTGCTCGGGTCGCACCTGAGTCCCTATTGTTTCCCTTATGTCATCGAAAATATCCGCAGCGGAAAGCTCAAAACAGACGGTGTGGTGAGCAGAGTATTCGAACTGAAGGACTGGGAGACCGCCTTTGAATATGCCGAAGGGGGACACGGCGACTTCAAAGTCGCGTTCCGCTTCGACTGACTCTTATTATTTGAACAAGAGACTGAATCGTTGGATCTGGGGCAAAAAAATGGAAAACAGGAAAGTGTTCTTAGGGCTGGACAACGGCGGAACGACGACCAAGGCAGCTATCTTCGATCTGCACGGGAAAGAACTGGGTGTAGCCAGCGTCTCCACCGACGCCATCTGTGAGCGTCCTCTCTACGCGGAGCGGGATATGGAGGAGATGTGGAAGGCGAACTGCAAGGTCATCCGCGAGGTGATTGAGAAGACTGGGACCGATCCCGGGGATATCGCATGCATCGCAGTCTGCGGGCATGGAAAGGGTCTGTATCTCTGGGGAAAAGAGGACAGGCCGGTAAGGAACGGAATACTCTCCTCTGATACCAGAGCCTACTCCATCATGCAGAGATGGCAGGAGGACGGAACAGAGGCGAAGGCAGCAGAGATGTCTTGTCAGCATCTGATGGCATTTCAGCCAGTAGTGCTTTTAAGATGGCTCAAGGAAAATGAACCCGAAAATTACCGTAACATAAAGTATATGTTTGAGTGCAAGGATTATGTGCGCTACCGCATTACCGGAAAAGCTATGGCGGAAAGGAGCGATTACTCCGGTGCGAACCTGCTGAATCTTTATACACAGGAGTATGATCCCAAGCTTTTGGATTTGTTTGGGATCCCGGAGATGTGGGATGCCCTTCCTCCGCTGTGTTATGCCACGGATATCTGCGGTACTGTCAGCAGGGAGACCGCGGAACTCACAGGGCTTTTAGAGGGGACGCCGGTTGCGGGAGGCGCTTTCGATATCGACGCTTGTGCACTCGCGACAGGTGTTATAGACGATAAAAACGTCCTTATGATCGCAGGGACGTGGTCCATCAATGAATATGTCAAGGATGCACCTGTGACAGACGGGACAGTTCTAATGAACTCTCTCTTTTGCATTCCCGGGACTTACTTGGTGGAGGAATCCAGTCCAACCTCAGCCGGAAATAATGAGTGGTTCGTGCGCAATTTGCTTCCAGAACTTGCTCAAAATGGGCATGTGTACGATGAGGTCAATAAATGGGTAGAGGATGTCCCACCACAGGAATTCGTTCCTCTGTTTTTGCCCTTTATCCTCGCTTCCAATGTTCATCCAAATGCCAAGGGTTCTATTATCGGAATCACAGCAAATCACACGAGGAAGCACATTGCTCGTGCGATATATGAAGGCATCGTATTTTGCCACCGGTGGCATTTTGAAAGATTGTTAGCCACAAGAAAAGACCTCCCTGAAAATATAAGACTTGCGGGTGGCGCAACGAACTCAAAAGTCTGGGTCCAAATGTTTGCTGATGTGATGCAGCTTCCGGTAGAGACTGTTTTGGCTAATGAGACCGGCGCTTTGGGTTGTGCTATCGCTGGGGCAGTGGCGACCGGAGCCTATCCGGATCTCCCAACTGCGATTGCAAAGATGTCTCCGATCTCACCTGCGGTGTCTCCGAATCCCGAATTGAAACCAATCTATGACCGAAAGTACAGGCTATATGTGAGAGCGATAGAATCCCTGGATGGTTTCTGGAGCGATATGCAAAGAGTTGTTGAAAACAAAGAATTGACATAGTGCAGATTGGAGCATTTATGACGCAGGAAAATACAGTTAACAAAAACGAAAAAGTATGGAACAAACCTTTTATCTGCGTGTTCCTCACAAGCATGTTTTTAAACTCTGCATTCTGGACGATCGTGCCTATGGTCAGTTCCTATTGTTTGGAGTTGGGAGCGGATCTCAAAACAGCTTCTTTTGTAGCATCTTTGATGTCTCTTGCAGCCATGTTTCTTCGTCCATTCGCTGGAATGCTGTCGGACCAGGTCAACCGGAAAAGACTGATCCTGATCACGATCCTTTCCAATATCGCATTGGCGATCTTACATATCTTTTCCAGAAGTGTTCCGCTCTTGGCGTTTTGCAGAGTTCTTCAGGGCGTAGCTTTCTCTCTCGCTAGTGTTGCCGTTATGGCGTTCGGAACAGTCTTTATCCCTGTGTCCAGATTGGGTGAAGGACTTGGTTGGTTATCTCTTGCCCATGTCATTTCTCAATCTTTAGGTCCTGGGATCGGAGTCTACCTCATAGAGCATTATGGTTACACAATCTGCTTCTTGGGCAGCGCAGTTCTTAGTTTGTTCGCGTTGGCTAGTTTGCTTTTTGTCTCTTATAAAGAGGAGAAGAAGGAGAGCGTTAAAAGGAAACTTTCCTTGGACAGCATCATTCTTCCACCTGTCCTTCCTTATGCGGCGATACTGGCATTTTTCAGTGCCTGCAGCGGGTTGGACAACACGTTTATCGCCCTGATAGGCAAGGAGCGTGCGATCGCTGGATTCTCACTCTTTTTCACAGCCTATTCTGTAGCGATGTTCCTTACACGTCCCATCTTTGGAAAACTATTGGACCGGGAAGGGCTGGATAAAGTGATCTATCCGTCTCTTGTCTGTATGGCACTGTCTGGCCTGCTCACCGGTTCCGTTTCATCAACGATTGGGCTCATATTGTCAGCTTGTTTCAAAGCGGTGGGAATGTCTGCGGGATCACAGGGTATTCAGGCGACCTGTGTAAAAAAGATGGGCAAAGAGCGCGCGGGGGTCGTCAGCAGTACGTGCTTCATAGGTCAGGACATTGGAAATGCGTTTGCACCCATTCTGGGAAGTCTTGCTGCAGATCGGTTCGGGTACCGAACGATGTATTGGGGTTACGGTGCCCTGACACTGTTTGTTGGGTGCCTGATCTATCCACCGCCGAGAGTACCACGCGTGATTCTGTGAGTCAGACGTGGGTGAATCGGCTAATCTTCTTTTTGCCCATTGATATAGCTCTTTACCGCTGATACCGTTCGGTCGCTTACAGAACCGATAAAGTAGGACAAAC
>JAFUBI010000162.1 GCA_017460285.1 Oscillospiraceae bacterium
AAGGTTGGTTGCAGAGGATCCATTATATCTACCATTTTCGTTATATTAAGAAAGGCACCAGAGGTGCCCGTCTTAATATCGCTAAATGTTATGGTGTTCTAGGAAATACCACACTTTCCGTCTGAGCCCGGCGTTCTGTTCCTTTTCAACTGAGATCATCACAGGATAACTGCCGGATGCATTGACGATTTTCGTGCCATTGTAGGTCAATTCGCGTTCTATTTTGTAGTCGTAACGCATGTGCATGTGTCCGTGGATCAGATATCGAGGATGATATTGGTCGATGAGGTCTCGAAAACAGGAGAACCCTGTATGAGCGATGTCACTGCCGTCACCAAGTTCAAAAGGGGGAGCATGTGTCACAACGATATCTACCCCGCCAGCAAACCAAATTGCAGGGCGAAGCCTCGCGATCCTGTGCTGCATCTGTTTTTCTGTGTATTGAAAAGGGGCATCCCGATATTTTCGGCTTCCGCCAAGACCGAGGATCCTCAGACCACCATACTCAACCATAGAGTCGTCAATACAATCACAACCTTCAGGGGGAGCATGCAAGTAGTTCTCGTCATGATTTCCGTGCACATAAAGAACTGGGGCTTTTCCCATAGTGACCAGGAAAGAAAGATATTCAGGTTTTAGATCCCCGCAGGACAGAATTAGGTCATAGGAATCCAGACAGCCAGGAGTGTAATGATCCCATAGCGAAGAGACTTCCTCGTCAGAGACCGCAAGGATCCTCATGGAAGCTCCTTTCTTTCCGGCGGGATCGCCGCACGGAAAACCCCAAGCTCTCGGACTAGCGGCTGTGAGATCGGAAGCAGCTCATCGAATGCGGGAAGGTTTCCTACCACATTTTCACACAGCCAGTCCATTCGAAGTAGTTCCGAAGGAGAGAAAGATATCGTTCCATTGTTTCGAAGCGTGCCGTCCTGTGATAGGATCTTTCTTTTGAATATATCCAAACGATGCTCTCGAATGTCCTGCATTAAGGTAGTAACAAGCGTGCGTATCCCTTCAGGGACCTGTTCAGACAACTCCACATCTATGACCCCGCTATCCATGCCCCACCAGTAATTGATAGCTTCAGGGTCGTTCTTTTTTTGGACCCAGTTGCCACTTAAAACAGATCGAGCCACGTTTTCATACAGTTTTCCCCACAGCCAGCATGGTGACGCTAAAGGAACAAACACATCATCCGATACAAGGTAAGTTCCATATCCGTAATCCAGATATTGCTGGTCTTGAACCGGAATGTCGCGGTCGGAAATAATATTGACCTCTTGTTTCAGCAGTTTTTGTGTCGGGTCGCCAGGTAAACAAGACCATTCCAAAAGCACTTTTGCGCTGGGATTGGTCATTTGGACCCCAAGGGCAAATGCGTTTATGGAAGCGGGAACTCCAAGGATCGGGTAAGAGCCGATGTAGCCGATCCTGTCGCTTCGGGACATCGCTCCTGCTATTATCCCTGTGATAAACTTGCCTTCGTAAGTCCGGCAGTAGTAACTGCGGACACTGGACAAGGGAGTGTCTGCAGAACAGTTTAGAAACCGAACTTTTGGATATTTTACCGCAGTTTTCAAGGTTGAGTGTAAAAGCTGAGGAGTGGTGGTAAATACGAGTTGCGCTCCTTCTTCGACAGCAAGATCCAACAGGTGTTCAGTTTGTTCCACGGTATCAGCATAGAAATAGTTGCGAACGGTAACCTGATCTGCAAGAGCATCAGCGAGATACAGTGCTCCCTGTTCGTGACCCTTGGTCCATGGGCTGATCTCTGAGTCCCGTTGATAGATAAAAGCGATATTCAGATGTTTTGGGGGCTGGTTGATCAGTTTGTTGAAGATCCCTTTGTTTTCATCTTCCGGTGCCGTCTGCATTTTGATGGGATCTCTTTCAGAATCCGCAATGACGTCCATCCATAGTTCACCGAGTGACTTTTTGATCTCTTTGGGACTCATTTCGCCCAGTTTTTCGATGGGATAAAGCTTCAGCCAAAGGAGTAGAGCTTCTTCGGGAAGAAGACCCTGCTCTTTTCCATCAAAAGAAATGAAAGCTTCTTTAAAGTAGTGATATCGAGATGTGAAACTGCGGATCTCCTCGTCTGTCCAAGAGTTTCCCAGATCCTTTTTCAAATTAGAGAGAAGTTTCGCATAGTCTCCAGGACGTCGAAATTGGATATCGTACAGCCCAGTATCTTTATAAAAATCCAGGAATTCGAAGTAAGTTTTTGTTTTTGGATCGTCTGTCAGAACGGGAAGTATCCTCTTGATTTTGCACGGAATCGTTGCAGCGCCAAAATGATGGAAAACACTGACGCGCTTGTTTCCTTCTTCCACATAGAAATTCCCGTAGTATTCGTAGCACTGAATCGGATCCTGGATCCCTGTATCCGACAAATGTGCTTCACATAATCTCATCCATTTTGATGCAAATTCGCTGTCTGGGTCTAGAAGGGGATAGAAACTCGCAGAAAAGGCCGTAGTACGGCTTGCGGACTTCATTCCAACGATACGTTCGATGGGAATGTCCTGTGAAGGAAGAGACTGAACGGAATAGGAAGAGAGGTCCGGAAGCAACTCGTCCAGAACGACAGGGTAGGGATCCGACTTGTCTGCAGTTAGATCCTTAACTTCTTTAAGCCCCGCTTTTAAAGCGAGATCATATTCTTCCCTAATATTAACGAGTGACATCTGTTTTCCTTATTTTTGTCTTGTAATCCTGTTAACGAACACGCCGTTTGATCGCGGTATTGTGTCCAAAAGTATATTGTCGTCAAATTTTTGCACAGTTATTATATAACACAGAAGTATATAACTGTCAGGAGGAAATCCATGAGAAAGATTATTGCTCTTCTATTGATCGCTCTGATCTTCACAGCGTGTGGGAGTCAGGACCATGAGCCGGTCTCTCCCCCCGTGTCCAACCCTGTCGACCCTGTGTCAGGCGGAGATACATCTACTGACAATACGGATGGAACTGCTTCTTCAAAAGAGATGGTCAAAGCGTACTTGGACAGCATGGATGACTATGAGGACTTGGAGATCGCTTTTCTGGGTGATATGAATTCCTGGAGATCTTTGGATGACATCCTGGAACGAGCAGAAAATGAGTTCGGATTTTCTTTTCTCAGTGAATTAGGCGAAGAGGATATCGTGTACGGGGAAATGGACGAATATGAGAACGGAGTCTATCTCATCATTCCAGCAAGAAATGTGGATCTCAGCATTGGAAAATACAGTTGGTATGCGGACGGGATGACAGAGATCTGGTATAAGGGGGAAGGCTCCGGTCCGATTCTTTTCATTGAAGGTGTCGAAGACACTATGCCGCCCAGCATCATTGAATATGTTCGTTATGGAAACGGGTTTTCTGCAGACGGCTTCATGCTTACAGGTTTCAATGTCACCAGTTCTCATCTCAGAACAGATTACCATATGGGGATCGTAGACATTACTCCCTATGATGACTTGGACCCTTCTGAGGTCCCGTCTTATCTCCAGGGATTTTTCGACAGCCTTACTCTTGTAGCCGAGGTACAGGAAGGGATCACCCAAAAGGGAAAGAACCTGA